>NZ_SSDQ01000158.1:0-55412 GCF_004794315.1 Microbacterium sp. PF5
CACGGCTCGCGCACCGCTGCCCGCCGCCCCGCGTGGCCCAGCTGCACCCCCGGAACGGCGCCCGCGGCACCCACGACCTCGGCGACCCGACCCCACCCCGGCACCTGCTCGTCGCTCCACAGCCCCGCGTCGAACGGCGAGATGCGGCCCCGCGGATGCACGGCCGTCGCCTCGGCGATCACGAGCCCCGCACCACCCAGGGCGAAGCGTCCGAGATGCGCGACGTGGAAGTCGGTCACGAAGCCCTCACGGGACGCGTACATGCACATGGGGGAGATGCCGATGCGGTTGGGCAGCGTCACGGAGCGCAGGGTCAGTGGCGAGAACAGGGTCATGGCGACTCCGGGAGACGGGGGAGGCGGAGGACGGTGGCGAGCACGGCGGTCACGGCACCGCACAGCGCTGCGGCGCCGAAGCACAGCAGAAGCGCCTGCTCGGACAGGAAGGACGGATCGGCGGCCGAGGGCAGGGCGGTGATCGCGAACGCGAAGAGGGCGGCGACGACCGCGCCGGACAGCGTGCGGATGACCGAGTTCACACCGTTCGCGGTGGCGACCTCGTCTGGAGGGACCGAGGCGGTGATGAGCGACGGCATCGCCGCGAACGCGAACGCCACCCCCGCGCCGACCAGTGCCGAGCCGAGCAGGACGGGCAGGGCCGCGCCGTGGAACAGCATCCGCAGCAGGAACGCCGCGGCCATGAGCGACGACCCCAGCAGCAGTGCGCGCTGCCCGCCGAAGCGGCTGATCACACGGGCGGCGAGGGGCGCGAGGGCGATCATCGTCACGGCGGACGGCAGCAGGAAGAGCCCGGCGGCGGCGGTCGTGGTGGCCAGGCCGTAGCCGGTCGCGGCGGGTGCCAGGGCCTCCTGGGTGGTGAGCAGGTGGTTGGCGTACATGCCGGCCGTCGCGAAGAACGAGGCCACGTTGATCGGCAGGATCGGTGCGCGCAGGCTCGTGCGCACGTCGATCAGCGGTGCCGGGTGCCGTCGCTCCCACAGCAGCCAGGCGAGCAGTGCCGCGGCCGCGAGTGCCGCGAGTCCGAGTGTCGGCACGCTGGCCCATCCCCAGTACTGACCCCGCGAGATGGCGAGCAGCAGGGCCGTGAGCCCGAGCGCGAGCAGCACGGCCCCGATGCCGTCGAATCCCCGCACGGGTCGCGTGGGGGCTTCATCGATGCGCAGCCGGATGAGCACGCAGAACACGGCGCCCACGATGGCGGAGCACCAGAACACGGCCGGCAGTCCGCCCCACGCGAGCAGCGGCCCGGCGAGCACGAGGCCCAGCGCGGAGCCCATGCCGAGCGTGCCGCTCATGAGGGCGATGCCGAGCACGGCGCGGCGGCGGGAGACGAGGGCGCTCAGGAGGGCGATGCCGATCGGCACCACGGCGGTGCCGAATCCCTGGAGCGCCCGGCCGATGAGCACCGCGAGGAATCCGGGCACGACGGCCGCGATGACCGATCCGGCGACGAGCAGCGCCATGGCCACGAGCAGCATCCGCCGGCGGCCGTGCAGGTCGGCGAGCCGCGTCACCACCGGTGTGCCGACCACCCCGGTGAGCAGGGTGACCGTGATGAGCCAGGACGCATCGGCGGCCGTGGTGCCGAGCAGGGCGGGCATGAGCGGCAGGATGGGCACGATGAGCGTGAACTGCAGGGAGGTCAGCATGCCGCATGCGGCGAGCAGTGCGACCACTGCGCGCTCGTGGCGCTCTCGTCCCGACTCCACTGTCACCGTCCCGCTCGCGGGACCGCGTCCCAGGCGTCAGGCTAGCCGGATCTCGTGAAATGAACAAGCGATTGCTAGGGTGGTGTCATGAACGCGGTAGCGGACGACGTGGTCCCCGTCGACGAGGCGGAGCGGACGGCGTGGGATCGCGGCGAACTGCGCCCGCCCGCCGAGATCGCCCCCGGCCTGTGGTGCATCCCGGTCGAGATCCCCGAGGGGACGCTGCCCGGCACGCTCGCCTACGCCGTGCTCGGCGGCGACGGCGTGCACCTGATCGATCCGGGGTGGGACACCCCGGGCAACCTGTCCCGCATCGAGGAAGCGCTCGCCGCCGCCGGCCGCGCGCTGTCCGAGCTCGCGACGGTCGTCGTGACCCACCACCACCCCGACCACCTCGGGCTCGCCGCACGGCTCCGCGACCGCACCGGAGCCCGCATCGCGATGTCGTCCGCCGAGCGTCGGGTGCTGGGTGTCGTGGTCGATCCCGCAGCCACCGACCCCGCGGCCTACCGCCATACGGTCGAGCGCTGGGGCGTCCCCCGCGATCGCCACGCCGAGCTCCTGGCGTCGTTCACGCGTCCGTCCCTCACCGGCGACGTGGAGCCCGACGTGCTGCTCGCCCACGGCGACGTGCTCGACCTCGGCGGGCGGCGCCTCGAGGTCGTCGCGACCCCGGGGCACACGGGCGGTCACGTCTGCCTCGCCGACCGAGACGCGCGACTGCTGTTCACGGGCGACCACGTGCTGCCGCGCATCTACTCCGGTGTCGGCATCGGCGTGCTGCCGGGCGATGAGCCCCTGGGCGACCTGCTCGACTCGCTCGACCGCCTGGCGCCGTTCGACGCCTTCACGGTGCTGCCCGGCCACGAGTTCCGGTTCACCGGGCTGAGGGAACGGCGGGCTCGGATCGCGGCCCACCATCTGCGTCGCACGGCCGAGGTGGCAGCGCTGGTCGACGAGCTCGGCGACAGCCCGGTGTGGGAGTACGCGCAGCGCCTCACGTGGACCGCGGGATGGCAGGGGCTCGACGGATTCTGGCTGCACTCCGCGCTGCGGCAGACCGAGATGCACCGCGAGCTCGTACGCAGCGGCCGGGCCCGCGCGTGGCTCAGCCCCGGCTGATCACGCGTCGCCGCAGCAGCCAGCGGTCGCCGTCGCGCACGAACTCGTCGGCGTACACCCCCATCGCCGCGAGCACGGGCGCCCCGTCGGTGCCGCGGTAGTAGCGGAAGTAGGCGCGCGACCGCGCCCGATCGCCGTCCACCTCGACCGCGATGCTCGACACGTCGTGCCGCGTGTGGGTGCCCGGGCCCTGGATGCCGGCCGCACGGCGCTCGTGCACGCCCGCGAGCAGCGCCGCCCTCCCGGAGATCGTCTGCACGTCCATCGGCAGGTCGGTCGCGTCGGTGAGGTCCCAGACCGCGTCCGGGGTGAAGCACCGCACGTACTCCGCGGGGTCTCCCGCGTCGGCCAGGTGGGCGATGCGGGCGAGCAGCATCGCGATCTCCTGACGGTCGCCGATCGTGCGCAGGTCGACGCTCATGCGGGACCTCCTCCCGCCCAGCGCTCCAGGTGCGCGCGCAGGTCGGCGGGGATGCGCACGGGCTCCTGCGCGGGGGAGACCGTCACGACCGTGTTCTCGGCGCGCGCGACCGGCACGTCGTCGTCGAGTCGGGTCATGCGGAACGCGAAGCGGAACGACGAGGCGCCGATGCGTCCCAGACGCAGGTCGATGCGCACCTCGTCGAACAGGCGGGCTGCGGCCAGGTACTCGCACGTCGTGGCGCGTGACACCGTCCACCACCCGAAGCGCTCGACCAGCGTGTCCTGCCGTAGCCCCTGCAGATAGAGGAACTCCGACTGCAGCGCCTCCATCTTCGGGAACCAGGCGGCGTAGTAGAGGATCCCCGCGGGGTCGGTGTCGGCGTAGCTGAGGCGGGTCGTGTGGGAGTGCAGCACCGGGCGCTCGGGCTCCGCGCTCACTGGGTGACCGTCCAGCCCCCGTCGACCGGGAGGAAGACGCCGTTGACGTAGCCCGCGAGCGGCGAGAGCAGGAACAGTGTGGCCCAGGCGATGTCGTCGGGCGTGGCCATGCGCTTCAGCGGAATGCGCGTGAGGACACGCTGTCCGGTCTCGCTGCTCGCGAACCCGGCGAGCCGCGGGGTGTCGGTCATCCCGGGCGCGACGCCGTTGGAGCGGAACTCGTGGGCGCGGTGGGCGGCGAGGTGGCGGACGTAGCCCATGATGGCGGCCTTCGCGGCGGAGTACCACGCGCTGTCGGTGCCCACGAGGTTGCCGGCGACCGAGGTGGTGGCGACCATCGCGGCGCCGGTGCCGGGACCGGCCGCCGCCCAGGCGTCGGTCACACGGCGCACGCTGCCCACGCAGATCTCCAGGGCACGGTCGAAGGGGAGTGTGGAAGCAGACGCGGGGCCGGCGTTGTTGTGCAGGTAGCGCACCGGGCCGAGGGTGGCGGCGGCGTCGGCGAAACCCGCGGACACGGCGGCATCGTCCGACACGTCGGCCACCCAGGTGTGCACCGCGGGGGCGACCGCGCGCACCTGCGTCGCGGTCTCCTCGAGTCCCTCGGGGTTCAGATCCCACAGGCTCAGGGCCAGCCCGAGCTCGGCCGCGCGCACGGCGGTCGCCCGGCCGATGCCGCTGCCCGCGCCGGTGATGAGCACCGCGTCTCCCGTGGTGAATCCGAGGTCGATGGCACTCATCCCGCGCTCCTTTGCCCAAGCATTTGCTTGTTTGACTCTAGCGGCGAGGTCGTCCGAAGGCCAGCCCGACTCCGCGATCAGCGCGACGACAGCACGAAACCGCGGAACCCGGCGGCGGCGACCTCCTCGCACCGGTCGATGTAGGCCTTGAAGCCGCCGATGTACGGCAGGAAGCCGCGAGCCTTCCCCGCGATGTTGGCGCCGGTGTACCACGAGGGTGCGGAGCCGAACAGCGTGCGGTCGGCGAGCTCGAGGGAGTGCGCCGTCCACGCCTCCGCCGCATCCGCGCGCGCCTCGATCGACGTGAACCCGCGGTCACGGCAGTGCGCGATCATCCGCAGCGCCAGGTCGCCCTGCTGCTCCGACGTCAGCGCCATGTTCGACAGCACGCTGGGGCTGCCCGGGCCGTTCAGCACCAGCAGGTTCGGGTACCCGGGCAGTCCGATACCGAGGTAGGTGGAGGGAAAGCCGCTCCAGTCCTCGCGCAGCGAGCGGCCCTCGCGGCCCCGGATGTCGATCGCCGTCAGGGCCCCGGTCATGGCGTCGAAGCCCGTGGCGCACACGATCACGTCGTGCTCGCGGTGCCGGGCGGCCGTGCGGATGCCGGTGGGGGTGACCTCGGCGAGAGGCTCCGTGCGCAGATCCACGAGCGTCACGTGCGGGGCGTTGAACGTCTCGTAGTAGCCCGAGTCCGTGCAGATGCGCTTGGTGCCCACGGGGTGATCGCGCGGGGTCAGCGTCGCGCGCACCTCGGGATCATGCACCCGCTCGGCGAGCTTCTCCTCGAAGAACAACCGCGCGGCGTCGTTGATCACCGGGTCGACCGTGAGGCCCTGAAACGCCTTCGCGAACAGCACGCCGCCGCGGGTCCAGCTCTCCTCGAACACCGCCCGCCGCTCCTCCTCGCCGGTCTCCGCGAAGGGCACGGGATGACTCGTCCACGGCGAGCCCGCGGCACCGTTCCACGACAGCTCGCGCCGTCGCGGTAGGGCCCGCTGCTGCTGTGCCCACTCCTCGTCGTCGATCGGACGGTTGAACGCGGGCACGCTGTAGTTGGCGCTGCGCTGATACACCGTGAGCTCGGACGCCTGCTCCGCGAGCAGCGGGATGGCCTGCACACCGGACGACCCCGTGCCGATCACGGCCACGCGCCGCCCCCGCAGGTCGACCGGGCCCTCGGGCCAGGCGGAGGTCTGCAGCACGGTGCCGGCGAAGGTGTCGCGCCCGGGGAGATCGGGCAGCTGCGGCTTCGAGAGCCCGCCCGTCGCCATCACCAGCCACCGCGCGGTCGCCGTCAGCCCGGTCTCCGTGCGCACCTCCCAGTGCTGCAGCCCCTCGTCCCAGGTCGCGGCGGACAGGCGCTGCCCGAACCGGTAGTGGCGGCGCACGTCGAAGCGGTCGGCCACGTGGTTCAGGTAGCGCAGGATCTCGGGCTGTGTCGCATAGCGCTCGGTCCATCGCCATTCGCGCTGCAGCTCGTCGTCGAACGAGAACGAGTAGTCGATGCTCTCCACGTCGCACCGCGCACCGGGGTAGCGGTTCCAGTACCAGGTGCCTCCCACGTCGTCGCCGGCCTCCAGCCCGAGCACGTCGAGCCCGGCCCGTTCGGCGTGGATCGTGGTGTACAGCCCGGCGAGGCCGGCGCCGACGACGAGGAGGTCGTGCTGGGTGGTCATGTCTGCTCCTTCGCAGGGGTGGGGGTGAGCGCGCGCACGTCGCTCCAGAGGAGGGCCGCGGCGGACGCGGCGGGGCCGTAGCCGGGGATCGTGAGGAATCCGTGGAACTGGTCGGGATGGTGTCGCTCGACCACGGGCACCCCGGCGGCGCGGAGACGCCGGGCGTACAGCGCCCCCTCGTCGCACAGCGGGTCGAGCCCGGCGGTCACGACGACGGCGGGCGGCAGATCGCCCAGGTCGTCGACCGCGAGCGGCGTGACGTCGGGGTGGACCCGGTCGGCGGTGTCACCGAGGAAGGTGCGCCAGTAGTGGGCGAGCAGCTCGGCGGTCACGAAGTACCCCGCGGCTCGCGTGCGATGGCTCTCCGTGGCCATGGCCGGGTCCAGGAACGGGTACAGCAGCACCTGGCCGACGACGGGGCTGTGGCCGCAGTCGCGGAGGGCGATCGCGGCGCCGGCGGCGATGTTGCCCCCCGAGCTGTCCCCTGCGAGGAGCAGCCCGTGCGGCGCGAGGCCCGCCGCGATCGCCCAGTCCGCGGCGGCCACGAGGTCGTCCCGGGCGGCGCCGGGTCCCGCCTCCGGCGCGAGCCGGTAGTCGACCGACACGACGATCGACTCCGTCTCCCGCGCCCAGCGTCGGCAGAAGCCGTCGTGTCCGGCGATCGAGCCGTGCAGAAAGCCGCCGCCGTGCGCGTACACGGTGGCGGGCGCGCCATCGCGGATCGTCGCGGGGCGGTACACGCGGATCGGGATCGGGTGCGTGCCGCGCGCGACCACCGCGTCCTCCGCGTCGGCGTCGTCGAGGTTCGCGGCGGGGCGGATGCGCGCATCCACGGCGGCGCGTCCCGCCAGCGGGTCCATCGTCCAGATCGGCGGGAACGTCGCGTTGAGCAGGTCCAGCATCCGGGTCGTCTCGTCCACCTGATCTCCTTCGATCGGCGTCGGTATGACTGTTAGTCATAGTACGATCAGGAATATCTCACTCAACGACGAGGAGGTCAAGTGACCGATCACGAGAACACCCCGCAGCTGCCGGAGCTGCCCGCCACGAGCTGGGCCGTCCTGGGCATCCTGTCGTTCGACACCGAGCTGTCGGGCTACGACGTCAAGCAGTGGGCCGACCAGAGCCTCGCGTTCTTCTACTGGGCTCCGTCGCAGAGCCAGATCTACACCGAGCTGCGCCGGCTGGAGGACCTCGGCCTCGCGGTCTCCCGGGTGGAGCAGACGCACGCCGCGAAGAGCCGGCGCCTGTACGCGATCACCCCGCTCGGACGCGACCACATGCGGCGCTGGACCGACGACGTGCCGCCCGAGCCGGTGGTGCTCAAGCACCCGCAGATCCTGCGCCTGTGGGCCGCGCACAACGGCGATCTCGACCGCCTGCGCGCCGCGCTCACCGCCTACCGCGACGAGGCACTGCGGACCGCTGAGGACGCGGGGGCGCACGCCAGGGGAGCCGAGCGCGAAGAGGCGTGGCGGTTCTCCGGGGTCGCCCTGGAGTGGGCGGAGCGGTTCAACCGCGACGAGGCCGCCCGCATCGACTGGCTGCTCGAGCGCCTGCAGGGCATGCGATGACGCCGGGCCGCGCGTGACCGTCCCCGGGGCTCAGAGCCCGAAGCCCCCGTCGACGTCGAGCTTCTGCCCCGTGATGAACCCGGCCGCGGGCGACGCGAGGAAAGAGACCGCCGCGGCGATGTCGTCCGCGGTGCCGAAGCGGCGCATCGGGATGTTGGCCATGGCCACGTCGAGCGCCCGCTGGTCGAGGTCGCCCGAGGCCATGAGGCGGGCCGACATGCCGTCCCACAGCATCCCGGGGCCCACGGCGTTCACGCGCACGCCGAAGCGGCCCTCCTCCGCGGCGAGCCCGCGCGCCAGTGCTTCCACCCCGCCCTTCGGGGCCACCGAGAGCCCGTCGCGGACGGGGTATCGGCGGGTGCCGGCGCTGGTCACGACCGTGAGCGAGCCGGACGCCTGGCGCAGGGCGGGCAGGAATGCCGAAGCGATCGTGAAGAAGCCCACGAGGTCGTCGTCCACCTGGCGGGCGAACTGCGCTACGGGGACCTTCGACAGGTGCACCATCGGCACGTGGGGACCGGCGGCGTGCACCACCGTGTGGATCGCACCGTGGCGCGCCACGAGGTCGTCCGCGAGGGCGCGGGCGGCCTCCTCGTCGCGCACGTCCAGGCGGTGCAGCTCGATGTCGGCACCCAGGGCCGTGCGCACCTCGGGGGCGGGCACGGAGCGGTGGGTGACGACCACGCGCATGCCCGCCGCGGCCAGGCTGCGCGCGATCGCCGAGCCGATCCCTCCGGTGCCTCCCGTCACCACGGCGACGCCGTCGAGGGGGGAGGGCTGGCGGGCGTCGATGCTCTGCTGAGTGTCCATGAGCGGCGAATCTAACAGCAGTTCCGTCATCAACCAAGCAATTGACCGGTTGGGCATTGTCCGGGTGATCCGAGTGTGATTTACTAAGCAAGCGTTTGGTCGCTCTAACTCAACGATGAGAGAGGTTCGGAAATGCGATTCAAGAGGCTCGCGGCAGTCGCCGCAGGGATCGTGGTGTCGTCCATGGCGCTCGCCGGCTGCTCCGGCGGCGATGCGGACGCCGACAACAGCGGCGGCGGGGACGCCGGGGGCGATCCGATCAAGATCGTGGTGCTGGGCGGCATGGGCGCGGAGGGCATCCTGGCGGACAACGCCACCACCGCCGTCACGGCAGCCCTCGCCTCCGTCGACGCCGTCAACGACATGGGCGGCATCCTCGACCGCGAGGTCGAGATCACGCATCTGGAGGACAACGCCGACCCGACCGTCGCCGTCACCAAGCTGCGCGAGTACATCGCCACCGAGGGCAAGCCCGCCCTCGTGATGAACTCCGGCCCTTCCACCATCACCGAGGCGATGCTGCCGATCCTCACGCAGAACCAGATCGTGTCGTTCAACATCGGCCCGACCACCGGCTCCGGCGACCCCTCGGTCAACCCCTACAGCTTCGACCTGAGCGCGTCCGTGCCCGACTACCTCGGCTCGTTCGTCGCCGAGATGGAGGATCGCGGCTACGAGGACGTGGCCATCCTGCACGGCTCCAGCGCCTACGGCGAGCTGTTCGGACAGCTCGGTGAGACCACCTTCGCCGACGCGGGCTTCACCGTCACCGGCAACGAGGGCTTCGACAACGCCGCGCTCGACATGACCCCGCAGCTGTCGGCGCTCCAGCAGGGCGACCCCGACGTGCTCGTTCTCGACGCCTACGGCGCCCCGCTCGGCTACGTGCTGCAGAGCCTCGAGAAGCTCGGCTGGGACGTGCCGGTGATGGGCAACTCCTCCGTCGCCGCGACCGGTCTGATCGCCACGCCCGCCCCCGACGGCGTGCTCGGCACCGATCAGGTGAAGAACCTCACCATGCAGGTGTACTCCAGCACCCAGTACAACCCCGACGACACCAAGGTCAACGACGCCGTGGAGCGCATGCTCGCCGCGGGCGACATCAAGTCGTCGCTGATCCTCGCGTACAACTACGACTCGGCGCTGCTGTTCAAGGCCGCCGCGGAGAAGGCCGGTGGCATCGACGACCCCGACGCCCTGGTCGAGGCGCTCATCGACCCCGAGGTGCAGAAGGCGGCCGAGACGGCGATCCTCGCCAACTACGCGTTCGAGAAGGACGCGCACAGCCCGCACGTGAGCCCGGACCAGTTCGCGTTCATCCCGCCGGGCGAGCTCGTCAACGGTCAGTTCCAGCCCTGACCCGGCCGGCGAGCGACCACGGCCGGCGGCTCGGATCCCCCGCGGATCCGAGCCGTCGGCACACGGAGCCCGCCGCCTCGAAGCCACAATGATGGAAGGACCCGACCGCAATGACCATCATCTGGTCCGGCCTCGCGCTCGGTGCGATCTACGCACTGGTGGCGATCGGCTACAACATCGTCTTCCTCTCCCAGAAGACCTTCAACTTCGCCCAGGCGGCGCTCATGATGCTCGGTGCGTTCCTCGCGTACGTCGGCATCGTCGTCTGGGGTCTGCCCTGGTGGCTCGTCGCGATCGGCGCGGCCGTGATCGTCGGCGGGATCGCCGCGCTGGAGGAGCGCGTCGCCATCCGACCGGTGAAAGACCCGCACAACCTGCTCGTCACCACGCTCGGCGCGTCGATCATCATGGAAGGCGTCGCACAGGTGATCTGGGGCGGTGAGCCCAAGCGTGTCCCCTTCTTCATGGGCGACCAGGTGCTCGAGTTCCTCGGCGGCCGCGTGTACCCCGTCGAGATCGCCCTGATCGTGCTCGTGATCGTGCTCGTGGTGGTGCTCACCCAGTTCGCGAAGCGGAGCATGACCGGCATCGCCCTGCTCGGCATGAGCGAGAACCGGGAGGCGGCCCAGCTGCGCGGCGTGAACGTGCGGCGCTTCGCCCTGCTGGCCTTCATCTTCACGGGGGTGCTCGCCGGGTTCCTCGGCGTCTTCGTCGGGCCCAAGACCTACGCGGTCGCGACCCTCGGCGCCTCGCTCGCGCTCAAGGGCTTCGTGGTGCTCGCCATCGGCGGCTTCGGGTCGCTGGGCGGCGTGCTGGTCGGGGGGCTGATCGTCGGACTCGCCGAGGCCCTCGCCACGCGCTACATCGGCGCGGACTACGCGGGGCTGACGGTGTTCTTCATCCTGATCGTGATCCTGATGGTCAAACCGACGGGGCTCTTCACCCGTCGCGTGGAACGGACGGTGTGACCATGGCCGCTCTCTGGCTGAAACTGCGTGCCGTCCCCGGGTGGCTCTGGCCGCTCGCCATCGGCGCGGTGCTGCTCGTGCTGCCCTTCCTGGGGCTCAACTACGGCGCGACCCGGCAGATCGAGCTCACGCTCATCCTCGCCCTCATCGTGCTCGGCCTGAACCTCTCGCTCGGCTACGCCGGCGAGCTCGCGATGGGTCAGGTCGCCATGTACGCCGCCGGTGCCTACGCGGCGGGTCTCGCCAACAAGGCCGGCGTGACCGACATCTGGCTGCAACTGCTGATCGGCGGAGGGGCCGCCCTGATCGTCGGCCTGATCTCCGGCATCCCCGGGCTCCGGCTCGGCAGCTGGTCGCTCGCGATGACCTCGTTCTTCCTGATCCTGATCGTCCCCGACGTGCTGTCGATCTTCAAGGAGGAGACCGGCGGTCGCAACGGCCTGGCCGGCATCATGCCCGCGACCTCCTTCGGGCAGATGATCGACGGGCGGACGTACTACGTGCTGATCGTCGCGATCGCGATCGTCGTGTTCGCCCTCATCCGCAACCTCGTCGTGTCCGACCACGGCACCGCCCTGCGCGTGCTCAAGCAGAGCCCCGTGCTGGCGTCGTCCATGGGCATCTCGGTCTTCCGCGCCAAGCTCACCGCGTACGCGATCGGCGCGGTGCCGGCCGGCATCGCGGGCGTGCTGTTCGCCAACCTCGACCTGTTCATCTCGCCGGAGGCGTTCGCGTTCTCCTTCGCGATGACGGTGCTCGCGGCGTCGATCTTCGGCGGATCCGCAAGCATCTACGGGGCGCTCATCGGCGCGGCCGTGCTGCAGTTCGGCATGAACCAGTCGACGAACTTCAGCAAGTTCGGCCTCATCATCTCCGGTGCGTTCCTGCTCATCGGAGGGGTCGCATTCACCGGCGGTCTCTCCGGGCTCGTGCGCAGCCTCGTGCGCAAGGCCGACATCGCTGCGAAGCGCAGGGTCGGCATCGAGCCCGTGCCCGCAGCCCCGGCCGACGTCGAGAGGCTCGACGGCGCCCTGCTGCGCACCGACGGTGTCTCGAAGGCGTTCGGTGGCAACCAGGCGCTCTCGAAGGTCTCGATCGAGGCGGCGCCGGGCGCGGTCACCGCGATCATCGGGCCCAACGGCTCGGGCAAGACCACGCTGCTGAACATGATCTCGGGGTTCTACCGCACCGACGCCGGCACGATCGAGCTCGACGGGCGGCCCATCCAGGGGCTCTCGTCGTATCGGGTCGCGCGGGCCGGAGTGTCGCGCACGTTCCAGACCCCCAACATCCCCGAGAAGCTCACCGTGTTCGAAGCCGTGCAGGCCGGGTGCTACGCGACCGAGCGCGCCAGCGTGTTCGCGTCGGTGCTGCGCCTGCCGTCGTTCTGGCGGGCGCGTCGGGAGAACCGCGCGGCGGCCGAACGTGCCCTGGCACTGGTCGGGCTGAGCGCGCAGCGCGACGAGCCGGCCGACTCCCTCCCGCTCGGCAACCGCCGCCTGCTGGAGGTCGCCCGCAGCCTCGCGGCCTCGCCCCAGGTCGTGCTGCTCGACGAGGTCGCCTCCGGCCTCGACGAGGACGAGCTGGAGGTGCTGGAGAGCCTGGTGCGCCGGCTGCGCGACGCCGGGATGACCGTGATTCTCGTGGAGCACAACTTCCAGCTGGTGCTGCGTCTCGCCGACGACATCTACGTGCTCGCCCAGGGCGCGGTCATGGCGCACGGCACCCCGGAGCAGATCGAGAGCAACCCGCGCGTGATGGAGGAGTACCTCGGCGTCACGGCGGAGACCAACGCGGCGGGAGGCGGCGACCATGAGTGACGTGCTGCTGGAGGTGTCGGCGCTGCAGACCGGCTACGGCGACCTGACCGTGGTGCGCGACGTGTCGCTCACGGTGCGGTCGGGAGAGATCACGGTGCTGCTCGGTCGCAACGGCGCCGGCAAGACCACCACGCTGCGTGCCATCACCGGATTGAACCGGGTCACGGGCGGGTCCGTCTCCTACCTGGGGGCGCCCCTCGCCGACGCGCCGCACAAGCGGGTCGCGCGCGGGATCTCCTACGTGCAGGAGGGCAAGAAGGTCTTCCGTGAGCTGACGATCGAGCAGAACCTGATCCTCGGCGGCTTCTCGCGACGCCTCGGCAAGCGCGGCCTCGCCTCCTCGGTCGACGAGATCTACCAGCTGTTCCCGATCCTCGGCAGCAAGCGGGCCCTCCCGGCTGCGAGCATGTCGGGCGGACAGCAGCAGATGCTCGCGATCGGGCAGGCGCTCATGGCGAAGCCGAAACTGCTGATCCTCGATGAGCCGAGCCAGGGCCTGGCCCCCGTGATCGTCAAGGAGGTCATGGAGCGGGTGCACGAGCTGAAGGCGACCGGCATCGGCATCCTCCTCGTCGAACAGGCGGTGCAGGAGTCCGTCGCGATCGCCGACGAGGTGGCCGTGATCGAGATGGGCCGCACGACGCTCGCGGGCGCCGCGGCCGACGTGTCCCTGGAGGATCTGCAGCGGGCGTACTTCGGCGCGGTCGCGTGACGGCAGGCGGTCCCGGGGGTGTCCGCCGCTAGTCTGGGCGGGTGGATGACGGTGCGGGGATCGAGCAGTACTGGCGCGACGCGAGGGCGGCGCTGCCGCACCTTCCCGAAGCGGTGCCGGAGGCATGGGCGTTCGGTGCCACCCCGGCGCACGCCGACGAGCTGCTCGCGCTGGTGCTCGCCGGTGTGAAGGTCGGCACCGCGTCGTCGCTGTGGGACTACGAGGCGACCGGCGACCCGCTGCCCGAGGTGGGTGAGCTCAGCATCATCCTCGACGGACGCGGGGAGCCGCGCGCCGTGATCGAGACGACCGCGCTCGAGGTCGTGCCGTTCGACCGGGTCGATGCCGTGCACGCCTTCGCCGAGGGGGAGGGTGACCGCACGCTGGAGCACTGGCGCGAGGTGCACGAGCGCTACTGGCGCACCCACTCCGAGAGCCCGCGCGGCTACGCCCCGGACATGCCCGTGCTCTGCGAGCGGTTCCGGCTCGTCCTCCCCGTCTGACCGGGGCCGCGCCTGACCGTGACCTCGCCCGACCTCCGCTCGGATCAGTCCGGCAGCACGGCCGCGGGCGGATAGCCGAGCACCGTTGTCTGTTCGCGTCCGAACGCCGTGGTGACGCGGTGGGCGATGCGCCAGCGACCGTCCACCCGGCGATACGCCACGTCGTAGTACCCGCGCATCGCCACGCGGGGTGCGCCCGGGTCCGCAGGGTGGTCGCCGTGGAACTCGAGGTGCACGCGGGCGGTCGCCCGGTCGCCGTCGAACCGCAGCTGCGGCAGGTGCAGGAAGTGGATGCCCGAGAACGGGGCGTCGCGGCAGAACGCCTCCAGCGCAACACGACCCTGTACGAACGTGACGGGCGGCGCGTCGCCTACGGGCCGGGACTGGTACACCCCGTCGTCCGTGAAGAGCGCGCTCCACACGGCGCCGTCGCGTTCGTCGAACGAGCGCGCGTACGTCGCCTCCAGGTCGATGAGCTCCAGGCGGTCCTCCAGCAGCCGCAGCCGCCGTTCGATGTCCGCGGTCATGTCATCCTCCTCGCGCTCTCGGCTGTCGTCCGCACCCGCTCCCGGAACGCGGTGGAGGGGTCGTCCGGTCCTCGCCGTCCGCGTGGGCCGTCGCCCTCGGGATCGCGCAGGCGCCCGGCGTCGGACCGGGTCCAGTCGCGCACCGCGAGGCGCTCGACGATCCGCCAGCCGTCCGGGTCGCGGCGCAGGTGGTCGAGGTAGCGGAAGCCGCTCGTGAAGTTGCGGGTCTCGTCGTCGGCCGGGGATCCCCAGTGCACAGCGGTGCCGGAGGTCTCCGCGTACGCGTGGTCGCCGAGCAGCTCGACCGTGTGGTTGGCGGTGAGGTGCGCAGTGCCGTCGAAGACCGCGGTCCGTTCGCGCAACCAGGCCACGTAGGCGTCGGCGTCACCGGAGAAACCGGTGTGGTGGTCGACGCCGTCCGTGGCATACACCGCACGCACCGCGCCCCAATCCGCCCGGTCGACCCCAGCACAGTAGCGGAGCACGAGGGCGTGGATCTCCTGACGATCGACCAGCTCCGCGAGGTTCATGCTCGATCCGGCAGGTTGGTCCAGCCGCGGCCCTCCGCGCGGCCGTACCAGCCGGAGGCGGCGAGCGTGCCGCCGTCGACCGGAATGGTGTGTCCGGTCACGAAGGCGGCGTCGTCGGAGGCGAGGAACGCCACCACGCCCGCGAAGTCCTCCGGTCGACCGAAGCGCCCGGCAGGGAGCCAGGAGCGCAGCAGAGCGGGGTCGCGTCCGGCGAGCATCAGCTCGGCCGGTGTCTGAGGGGTGTCGGCGAGGTCGGGGGCGATCGCGTTGACGCGGATGCCGGAGGGGCCGAGCTCGACCGCCAGGCTCTTGGTGAAGGCGGACACGCCGGCGTTGTAGGCGGAGTACACCGCGTTGCCGGGGATGCCGCGGAAGGCCTCCACGGTGGACACGTTCACGATGCTGCCGCGGCCGGCCGCGATCATTCCGGGCAGCAGGGCGTGCGTCACCGCGAACACGTGCCAGAGGTTCAGCTCGTGCAACCGCTGCCACTGCTCCGGTGGGCTCTTGGCGAAGAATGACTTCGCGGGGCGGAAGTCGCCGACGTTGTTGACGAGCACCTCCGCATGACCGTGCTGCTCCTGAACGTGGGCCGCCAGGCGGGCGACCGTGTCGTCCCGGGTGATGTCGCCGACGAGCGCGGTGCAGCTCCCGCCGTCTTCCTCGATCTCCGACGCTGTCGCCTCAGCGGCGTCGGCGTCGATGTCGACCAGCACCACGTGGTCGCCCTCAGCGGCGAAGCGGCGGCTGATGCCGCCACCGATGCCGAGCGCACCGCCGGTGACGACGATCGTGCGCGGAGAGCGGGGAGGTACGTCTTCGTGACCCATGCAACAAACCTAGCATTTGGTTGGTAGCATGGACAGGCCGTCGCACCGGAGCGCGGTACGGAGGAGTGCGCAGTGAGTCTGGTCATCGATTTCGCGGGGAAGGTCGTCGCGGTCACCGGCGGCGGTCGCGGTGTCGGCCGGGGCGTGGTCGACGCGTTCCTGGACGCCGGGGCCGAGGTCGAGTTCTGCGGGCGCTCCGAGCCCGACGGGGTTCCCGAGCGCGACGGGCGCCGCGCTTCCTTCCGCCCCGTCGACGTGCGCGACGCGGCGCAGAACGAGGCGTGGATCCGCGACGTGGCCGAGCGCCACGGACGGCTCGACGTACTCGTCAACAACGTCGGCGGCTCCCCCTTCGGCCGGTTCGAGGCGGGCTCGCCCCGCTACTTCCAGGCGATCACCGAGATCAACTTCCTCTCGGCCGCCGTCGCCACGCGCGCCGCGTTCGAGCCTCTGCGCGCAGCGAAGGGCAGTGTCGTCAACATCACCTCGATCAGTGCGCGCCGTCCGAGTCCGGGCACCGCCGTCTACGGGGCGGCCAAGGCGGCACTGGAGAGCCTGACCCGCAGCCTCGCCGTCGAGTGGGCCCCCGAGATCCGCGTCAACGCGGTCAGCAGCGGGCTCGTGCACACCGAGAGCGCCGCCGATCACTACGGCACGCCCGAGCAATACGCCGAGATCGCGCGCACCATCCCGCGCGGACGTCTCGCCGACCCCGCCGAACTCGGGGCCGTGTGCGTCGTGCTCGCCTCCCCCCTCTCCGCGCACCTCACCGGTGCCGTGATCCCGGTCGACGGCGGCGGCGAATGGCCGGCCTTCCTCGCCCACACCCCGAACGCCGACATCGTGCGGCAGGCCGACCGCCTGCCCGACTCTGGAGGAACCCCCTCATGACCGAAGCCGTCATCGTCTCCGCCGTGCGCTCGCCCATCGGCCGCGCGTTCAAGGGCAGCCTGAAGGACATGCGCGGCGACGACCTCGCGACGCAGATGGTGCGCGCCGCCGTGGAAGCCGTGCCGGGACTCGACCCCGCCGAGATCGACGACCTGATGATGGGGTGTGCGCAGCCGGCCGGTCAGCAGGGGTACAACATCGGCCGCATGGTCGCGCTGCAGCTCGGGTGGGACGGCGTGCCCGGCACCACCGTCAACCGCTACTGCGCGTCCTCGCTGCAGACCACTCGCATGGCCTTCCACGCGATCAAGGCGGGCGAGGGCGACGTGTTCGTGTCGGCCGGGGTCGAGGCGGTGTCGCAGTTCGGGTCCGGCAAGGCCGACGGCATGCCCGACACCAAGAACCCGCGGTGGGCCGACGCCGCTGCCCGCACCGCGCGGGACGCGCAGGACCCGGAGTTCGTGTGGTCCGACCCGCGCGCGCGCGGCGAGCTCGCCGACATCTACATCGCGATGGGCGAGACCGCCGAGAACGTGGCCACGTTCCGCGGCGTCTCCCGGCGCGAGCAGGACGAGTGGGCCGTGCTCAGCCAGAACCGTGCCGAGGCCGCGGCCGCCCGCGGCTTCTGGCAGAAGGACATCACTCCCGTGCGTCTGACCGACGGCACGCTGGTCTCGGCCGACGACGGCCCCCGCGCGGGGGTGACCCTGGACGGCATCAGCGGGATGCAGCCCGTGTTCCGCCCGCACGGCACCGTGACGGCCGCGAACTGCTGCGCGCTGAACGATGGGGCGGCGGCGCTCGTGGTCATGAGCGACACCCGAGCCGCCGAGCTGGGGCTGACCCCGCTCGCCCGCATCGTGTCGACCGGGGTGTCGGCGCTGTCGGCCGAGATCATGGGGCTCGGTCCCGTGCAGGCCGTCGAGCGGGCGCTCGCCCACGCCCGCATGAGCATCGGCGACATCGACCTCCTGGAGATCAACGAGGCGTTCGCGGCCCAGGTCGTGCCGTCCATCGCGGACATCGGCATCGATCCGGAGCGCGTGAACGTCAACGGCGGCGCGATCGCCCTCGGCCACCCCTACGGCATGACGGGTGCGCGCATCACGACCACGGCGATCAACGCGCTGCGGGAGCGAGACGAGCAGTTCGCGGTCGAGACCATGTGCACCGCCGGTGGCCAGGGCATGGCGATGGTGCTCGAGCGCCTGAGCTGACGCCCCGGATCCCGGTCAGGCCTCTTCGGCCTGGAACACGAGGCTGTGATCCTCGCTGCCGCCGTCGCGCAGCAGCGTGAGGGTGAGCGTGGTGGGCCACGCCGCGGCGACCGGGAATCCCTGCACCCCCGCCGCGATGGTGGCGGACGAGCCGGGCGGGACCGTCGTCGAGCCCGTGGTGGGCCCGGTCATCCAGTCCAGCTCGGGTGACACCGCGACCGACCACGTCACGGTGATCGGCGTCGTCCCAGGGTTGCCGACCACCGCTCCCGGCCAGGTGAAGGTCGCGCGGTCGATGGTGACGGGCAGCATCTGCACCGCCGGGCGCGCGGTGGACGCCGCCGCCAGTGGCGCCGCGCAGGTCACCGCCACCACCGGTACCGTCCACACCGCCGCCCGCATCGCCGTGCGTCGCGTGATCCCCGCCGATCGGTCGTGTCCCCGCATCCCCGTCCTTCCCCGTGGCCGACCTCGAAGGCTACCGGCCGGGGGTCGCGCGGGCCAATCGACCGCGGCGGGTCAGGCGCGGTCGCGGAGCTCGGACTTGAGGATCTTGCCGGTGGCGTTGCGGGGGAAGTCCTCCACGAGCACGAACTCGCGCGGCACTTTGAAGTTCGCCAGGTGCCGGCGGCAGAAGGTCTCGAGTTCGGCGGCGTCGGGGCGCGGTTCCGCGTTGTGCAGCAGCAGCACGTAGGCGCGGCCGACGGTGCCGAGCCGGTCGTCGTCCACACCGATCACGGCCGACTCGTTCACCGCCGGGTGCTTGCGCAGCGCGTTCTCGACCTCGGCGGGGTACACGTTGAAGCCGCCGACGATGAACATGTCCTTCAGGCGGTCGGTGATCTTGAGGCAGCCGTGCTCGTCGAGACGGCCGACGTCGCCGGTGTGGAACCAGCCGTCCGCGTCGAGCACGGCGTCGGTCGCGGCCGGGTCCTCGAAGTAGCCGAGCATCACATTGGGGCCGCGCAGCAGGATCTCGCCGTCCACGTCGACCCCCGCGTCGTTCCCCTCCTCGTCCACGACCCGGATCTCCACGCCCTCGACCGCGGGTCCGGTGGTCTGGGCCGTGTGCTCCAGCGACTCGCCGGGGCGGGAGAGGGTGGCGACGACGCACTCGGTGAGGCCGTACGCCTGGGCCACGGTCTCGAAGCCGAGCACGTTCACCATGTCGTGGAAGAGCGTCGCGGGGGCGGCCGTGGCCCCGGCGATCGCGAACCGCAGCGACGACAGGTCGTACTCGCTGAGGCGGGGGTGGTCGAGCAGCGATGTGAAGATGGTGGGCACGCCGGGCAGCACGCTGATGCGGGCGGACTGCACGAGGTCGAGCAGGCGGTCGGCGTCGAACACGGCCAGGGGGTAGATCGTGGTGCCGGCCATGAGCGACGTGATCATGCCCGCCTTGTAGCCGAAGCCGTGGAAGAAGGGGTTCACGACGGCGTAGCGGTCCTCCGGCGTGAGGCGGGCTCCGAGGCCCCAGGCGCGCGCGACCGACAGGGTCTGCCGGTGCGCGCTGAGCACGCCCTTGGGCACGCCCGTGGTGCCCGAGGTGAACAGCACGTCCATGATGTCGTCCGGACCGACCGCCGCGGCAGCTTCGGCCACCCGTGACGGTGCCACGGCTCCACCGCCGGCGAGGAAGGCGTCCCACGACAGCAGCCCGCCGGCACCGTCGCCGTCCAGGCAGACCACTGTGCGGAGGTGCGGGAGCCCGGGGAACACGGGTCCGTCCCCGCCGCGCTCGGCCGCTGCATCGCGCAGCATCTCGCTGTAGGACTTGCCGAGGAAGCCGTCCGCCAGCACGAGCGCGGTGGCGCGGGAGCGGGCGAGGATCTCGGCGGCTTCGTGACCCGTGAAGCGGGTGTTCAACGGCACGACCGCGATCCCGACCAGCTGGGCGCCGAGCATCGCGAGGATGAACTCGTACCGGTTGGGCGCCCAGAGACCGATGCGGTCGCCGGGCGCCACGCCCTGCGCCACGTAGGCGCGGGCGACGTCCTCCACGCGGTCCCGCAGCTCGGCGTAGCCGATCGTCACGTCGCCGTCGACGATGGCGGGGTGATCGCCGAGCGCCGCCATCTCCGTGAGGAGGGCGGGGACCGTGGTGGCTTCCGAGACTGTCATGGACGTCCTTTCCCAGATCATGCGTACACTCCGAAGGGATGTTTCGGGAAACCGCTCGCATGCGGCACACTTGAGCAAGCGCTTGTGAGATTTTCTGTGAAGGAGCAGCAATGGCAACGACCAAAAGCGGAGGCCGCCAGGAGCAGAGCTCCGAGCGGCGCGATCAGATCCTCTCGATCGCCGCGCGCCTGATCGCCAAGCGCGGGTACTCCGCGACCACGGTCCGCGACATCGCCGACGAGGCTGGCATCCTCTCCGGAAGCCTCTACCATCACTTCTCCTCCAAGGAGGCGATCCTCCAGGAGATCCTGGGCAGCTTCATGACCGGGCTGCTCGATCGGTTCGAGGAGATCGTGGCCGAGGGCGGCAGCCCCCGCGACATCCTCGACAAGCTCATCGCGCACGCCTTCACGACGATCGAGAGCCAGCCCGACGCGGTCGGCCTCTACCAGAACGAGCTGTCGTTCCTCGGCCGCCAGCCCGGCTTCGAGTTCCTGCGCGAGAACAGCGAGCGCATCGAGGAGCTGTGGCTGTCGCAGATCCGTGAAGGGCAGAAGGTCGGCGTGTTCCGCGACTCCATCGACGCGCCCATCGCCTACCGCTTCATCCGCGACGCCGTGTGGTCCACGGTCGCGTGGTACCGGCCCGGCCGCGGGCACACTGCCGCCAGCCTGACCGACAACTTCCTCGACCTGCTGCACAAGGGCCTCCTCTCCGACTGAGCGGAGCCCGCGTCAGTCTGCGACCTCGCGGCTGCGGGTGCCGCGCGGGTCGAGCACGTCGCGGATCAGCCGCAGCTCCTCCGCGTCGGGCGTGCGCGTGAGGGGTGCGGCGCTCGCATCCAGCGCGAAGCCGGTGCTGTCCGCCACGAGCTGCGGGTCGACGCCGGGGTGCACCGAGAGCACCGTCACGATGCCGTCCGCGTCGAAGCCGAGCACGGCGAGGTTGGTGACGATCACGCCGAGGCGGTGGTGCTCCAGCCCGGCTTCGGCCGCACGGTCGGTGCCGACACCCGACACCATGTCCACCGACTCCACGAACACGCGGGGGCTGTGCCGGGCCACCCAGTAGTCCACACGGTGGTTGGCCGTGTTGCCCGGAGCCCCGCGCACGCCGATCAGCTGCTTGGTGGGGCGGTCCCAGTCGCCGATGAGCGAGATGTTCTGGTTGCCGTGCCGGTCGATCTGGCTGGCGCCCATCATGCTCTGGCGTCGGCCGGTCGCGAGGATGTCGAAGATGCGGCGGAACGGCGCCCACCCCTCGATCGTCGGTGCGGGGGCTGCGGTGTCGCCGGGCATCGGCGGACCGCTGAGGAAGAAGGCCTCGCCGTCGCTGAGCACCAGGTCGGGCGCCGTGGTGAGCTTGGCCAGACGGGCGCCGAGGGACGGGATGATCCCGACGGCGTGGGCGAGCACCTCGCCGGAGTCGCGGTAGGTGTCGGCGCAGGCCGCGACGCAGACCTCGGCGGTGGTGGCGACGGTCGCGGGCGTGGGGGCGACGGTGGTCATGACTCTCCTCGGTCGGCGTGGAAGCGGGCGACGGCGGCGTGGTACCCCGCCTCGTCGGTGTGCAGGTACGTGCGCGCGAACTCCGCCCACGCGTCGGGGTCCTTGGCGGATGCGGCGTAGTGCTTCTGGAACGCCTCGTCGCGGTCGTAGTCGGGCGCGCACGTGGTGAAGTGCGCCCCGCGTGGTGCCTCGACCACGGCGGAGGCGTAGAGGCGGCTGAACAGCAGCGTGTGGAACGAGCCCTCGTCGAGCAGTGCGGCGGTCGGCACGACCTTCTCGGCCGAGACGATCGTGCGCTGCGCGGCCATCGCGAACAGGTCGTCGAAGTACGGGTCGGGGCCGAGGTACTGCGCGTTGCCCTGCGGGTCGGCGCGGTTCACGTGCACGAGGGCGACATCGAGGGGGAGCGCCGGCATCGCGACGTACTCGGCGTCGGAGTAGGGGGAGCGGACGGTGCGCAGCCGAGGGTTCGCCGGGAGCACGTCGGAGCCGAGGCCCGCGCGGATCGGGAGGAAGTCGAGGCGGGCGTTCGCGGCACGCAGCCCCGCGACGAACATCCCCTCGTCGTACTCCTCGACCTCGATCGCCCCGCGCTCGCGCGCCCGCGTGAACAGCGGATCGAGCGGGATGCTGTCGAGCGACACGAAGCCGTAGACGAGGCGACGGATGCGCCCGGCCTCGGCAAGCAACCCCACGTCGGGGCCGCCGAAGGCCACCACGGTGAGGTCGGTGATGTCGCGGCGCAGGATCTCGCGCACCAGGGCCATGGGCTTGCGCCGCGACCCCCACCCGCCGATGCCGACCGTCATCCCGCTCTCGAGGGTGCCGATCGCCTCCTCGATGCTGACCTGCTTGTCCGCCATTCCCGCTCCTTCGCGCGACCGACGCTAAACCTAGCGCTTGTTTGGGAATCACAGTAGCATGCCCGGGAGGGCGAGCAGCGAGGGAGCTGGATGATGCCGGAGCAGGCGCAGGATCGACCCGCCGACCACGTCGTGGTCACCGGGGGAGCGAGCGGGATCGGCGACGCGGTGGTGCGGCTGCTCCGCGAGCGCGGACTCACCGTGACGGTGTTCGACCTGAGCCCGAGCGCCCACGACGACGTGAGCTCCGAGGCGGTCGACCTGCGTGACGAGGCGGCGGTCGAGGCCGCGATGGAACGCGCCTGGCAACGCGCGCCCGTGGGCGGCGTGGTCGTGTGCCACGGAATCCGTGGGGCGTACATGCCCGCGCTGGAGATCGGCCTCGACCGGCTGCGGCTGCTGTACGACGTGCACGTCGTCGGGGCGCTCGCCGTGTCGCGGGCCCTCGTGCGGCGTCTCGATGGAGAACCAGGGTCGATCGTGATGGTGTCGTCGACCACGGCCTATCGCGGCTGGGCGAACCAGGCCGACTACGGTCCGGCGAAGGCGGCGGAGCGGCAGCTGATGGAGAACCTCGCGGTCGAGTGGGCGCCGCTCGGCGTGCGCGTGAACGCGGTCGCCCCCGGCCACACGCTCACCCCGATGGTGCAGGAGCTGGTGGCCGGCGGCTACGACCTCGCCGCGGTCGAGCGCCGCACGCCGCGCGGCCGTCTCGCCGATCCCGAGGAGATCGCCGCCGCGATCATCTGGCTGCTGCGCGATGCCACGCACGTGATCGGCCAGTGCCTGCCGGTGGATGGTGGCTGGACGGTCGTGGGCCGATGATGCCGCAGCGCGCGCTCGGCGACCTGCGGGTCTCGGCGCTCGGGATGGGCGCGATGACGCTCACGCAGACCCCGGAGTCGGATGTCGAGCGGGGCGTCCGCGCCGTGCACGCCGCGGTCGATGCCGGCATCACGCTGTTCGACACCGCCGACTCGTACGGACCGTCGAGCGAGATGGGCGTGAACGAGCGCGCCCTCGCCGCGGCCCTGCGCCGGCACCCCGACGCGAGGGACCGCGTGGTCGTCGCCACGAAGGGCGGCCACACGCGCGGGCCCGCCGCGACGTGGTGGGTGGACGGCACCCCCGCGCATCTCGCCGCCGCCGCGCGTGCCTCGGCGCGGCGTCTCGGACTCGACGCGCTCCCGCTCTACCAGCACCACCGGCCCGACGTGCGCGTGCCCTATGCGGACTCGATGGGGGCCCTGCGGCAGCTGGTGGACGACGGGGTCGTGGTGCGGGTCGGGGTGTCGAACGTCGACGTTGCGCAGCTCGACCTCGCCCGGGGCGTCCTCGGCGACGCGCTCGTGAGCGTGCAGAACGAGTACAGCTTCCTGGAGCGGTCGAGCGAGCCCGTGCTGCGGCGCTGCGAGGAGCACGGCCTGGCGTTCCTCGCGTGGGGTCCGCTCGGCGGCATGCGCCAGGCGAAGGCGCTCGGCGGGGCGGCGGCGCCCGTGGCCGAGGTGGCGGCGCGCTCCGGCGTCAGCCCGCAGCGCGTGGTGCTGGCGTGGCTGCTCGCACGATCGCCCGTGCTGATCCCGATCCCCGGTGCGAGCCGGCCGGAGAGCGTGCGGGATTCCGTCGCGGCGGTCGAGCTGACGCTGGACCCCGCCGACCTGCGGCTGCTCGACGGCGCCGGTCAGGCGGTGCCGGGATGAGGCTCCTGCAGCAGCTCGACCCGCACGTCGTCGGGCCCGAGCACGTACACGTAGCGGAAGCCGTCGAGCGGTCCGGCCGTCGCGGTCATGACCGCCGAGAGCGGGTGGTGGCCGAGCTCCGCCAGCCGCGCGAGGCTCTGCGCGATGTCGGGCACCGTGATCGCGGGGTGGGCAGCGCCGATGTGGCCGTTGTGCGGGTCGATGCGCGCAGCGTCGACCCCGCGGTACTCCGCGAGCTCCAGGAAGACGCCGTCGTCGAGCCGCACGAACGTGAGCAGGATCTCGGCACCGGGGCGTCCGGTCGCGGCCTCGACCGCGGGGCCGCTCTTGACCAGGGGGCCGGTCACCGTGCCGCCCGTCGCGGCGGCGTAGAACGCGGCGGCCGCCGCCGTGTCGCTCACGGTGATGCCCATGTGGTGCAGGCGCGGCATGCCGTCTCCCATCTCTCAAGCAAACGTTTGTTCGATCACTATCGCGGAGGAACCCCATGAGTGCAACACCCGTCATCGACCTGACCGGACGCGTCGCCGTCATCACCGGCGCCGCCGGAGGGCAGGGCCGCTCGCACGCCGCTCTGTTCCACGAGCTCGGCGCCGACCTGGTGCTGACCGACCTCGACGGGGCGGCCGTGCAGGAGGTCGCGGCCGGGTACGGCGATCGCGCGATCGGCCTCGCGCACGACGTCTCCTCCGCCGACGCGTGGGGCGCGGTCGCCGAGGCTGCGCGCGAGCGGTTCGGCCACGTGGACGTGCTGGTGAACAACGCCGGGTTCTGCCCCGAAGGACCGCTCGCGGAAACGGCCGAGCGCGTCATCCGTCTCACGCTCGACGTGAACCTCATCGGCCCCATGCTCGGCGTGCAGGCGCTGCTCCCGCTCCTGGGCGACGGCGGCTCGATCATCAACATCGCCTCGACGGCCGGGGTCGCCGGCTACGCCAACCGCGTGCCCTACTCGGCGTCGAAATGGGGGCTGCGGGGGGTCTCCCACGCGCTGGCCCGCGAGCTGGCGGGCAGCGGCATCCGCGTGAACACCGTGTGTCCCGGCGCCGTCGACACGCCCATGATCACCGAGGACACCCGGGCGGGGGTCGGGTTCATCTCACGCATCCCCATCCCGCGCGCGGGCCGGCCCGAGGAGATCTCGGCACTCGTCGCCTACCTCGCGAGCCCGGCCAGCAGCTACTGCACCGGACAGGACTTCGTCATCGACGGCGGTCAGGTCGCCTGATGCCGTCGTACGCGTTCGACGGCGTGGTGCCGGTGGTCGACCCGACCGCGTTCGTGCACGAGACCGCGAGCCTGATCGGTGACGTCGTGATCGGTCGCGGCTGCTACATCGGACCCTTCGCGAGCCTGCGCGGAGACTTCGGTCGCATCGTCGTGGGGGAGGGGTCGAACGTGCAGGACTCGTGCGTCATCCACGCGTTCCCCGGTGCGGACGCGGTGCTCGACCCGCACAGCCACGTCGGCCACGGTGCGGTGCTGCACGGCTGCCGCATCGGGTCGTTCGCGCTGATCGGCATCGGGGCCACCGTGCTCGACGGCGCCGAGATCGGGGCGGACGCGCTGCTGGGCGCAGGTGCCGTGGTCACCGCGGGCACCGTGATCCCGCCCGGGTCGAAGGCGCTTGGAGCCCCGGCGCGGGTGGTCGGGCTCCTCGACGACGACGCGCAGGAGTGGAAGCGGAACGGCGTGCGCATCTACCAGGAGCTCGCCCGGCGCAGCCGTGAGACCCTGGTGGCGGTGGAGCCGCTGCCGGCTGCGGAGCCCGACCGCCGACGCACCACCTGGGCCGCGGACGCCGCGACACCGCTGCACCGTCGACGCGCGGAGGGACCCCGGTGAGCACGGCCGAGTTCGCGGACTGGCTCGACATCACCCGCACGATCCTGCGGTACGGGCGCTACGCCGATCAGCGGAGGTTCGCCGACATGGCGTCGTTGTTCGTGCCGGACGGGCGGATGCTCCTGTATCGGCCGCGTGCCGATCACCCGGCCGAGACGCCGCGGGGGACGGCGGAGCTGGTCGCGGCGTTCGAGGCCCTCACGGCCTTCGTGGCGACCAGTCACGCGCTGTCTCCGAGCGATGTGGAGGTGCGAGGCGACACCGCCCGGGTGCATACGGCCTGCCTGTCGCACCACATCCGCGAGACCTCGGAGGGACGCATCCGCTTCACCCTCGCCGACCGCTACGACGACGACCTCGTGCGGGTGGACGGCCGCTGGCTGTTCCGCGAGCGCCGCAAGTACACCGACTGGGCGGAGACCACCCCGCTCCGCCGCTGAGGCCGCCGCCAGGGCTGCGGTCAGAGGCGTGCGAGGGCCCAGGGCTCGGCGGCGGCGCGGAGCTCGCGCGGGGTGCCGAATAGGGTGCCGAGGGCGTGCGCGCGCTTGAACACCAGGTGCGCGTCGTGCTCCCACGTGATCGCGATCCCGCCGTGCAGCTGGATCATCTCTCCCGCGACCCGGGTGAGCGCTTCCGAGCACACGGCCTTCGCGATCGTGGCCAGCTCCGCGCGGTCGGGGGCGCCGGACGCGAGGGCGTCGGCGGCCGCGCGGGACGCGGTGCGCGCCACCTCCACCCGCACGTGCAGGTCGGCCATGCGGTGCTTGAGCGCCTGGAACGAGCCGATGGGTCGCCCGAACTGCACCCGCTGCTGCGCGTAGGCCACGGTGTCGTCGAGGGCCCGCGCCGCTGTGCCCGCCTGCACCGCCGCGACCGCCGCGAGCGCGAGCGCCCGCACGTCGTCGAGCACGGCGGGATCGCCGTCGCCGAGCGGACGGGCAGGGACCCCGTCGAACCGGAGGGTGGCGAGCCGCAGGGTCTGGTCCATCGTCGGGTCGTCCTCGCGCGCGACCGCCGCGGCGTCGAGCACCTCGAACAGGCGCGGGCCGTCGGCGGTGCGGGCCACCGCGACCAGCACGTCGGCGGGCAGCCCGTCCAGCACGAAGCCCGCCGTGCCGGTGAGCGTCCACGCCTCCCCGTCGGCCTCGGCGTGCACGTCGATGTGGTCGGGGGCGAAGCGTCCGGACGGGTCGGCCCACACGAGCGCCGCCGCCGACGATCCCTCCGCGATGCCGGGCAACAGTCGGGCGGACGCCTCCGCATCGCCCGCGGCCAGGATCGCCTGCGCCGCGATCGCGACCGAGCCGAGGTACGGCGACGGCGCCAGCGCGTAGCCGATCTCCTCCAGCGCCAGCTGCGCCTCCCGCAGTGTGAAGCCGGCGCCGCCGTGCTCCTCGGGGACGGCCATGCCGGCGATGCCGATCTCCTCGCAGAGCAGACGCCACAGGTCGGCGTCGAACCGTTGGTCCGACTCCAGGGCCCGACGCGTCGCCGCACTGTCGGCGCGTTGGCTCAGGATCCCGCGCACGAGGGCGACGAGCTCCTGCTGATCCTCATCGGGTTCGAAAGACATCACCGCTCCTTCGGAAGGATGTCGCGGGCGATGCGCGCCCGATGGAAATCCGGCGTGCCCCACGCCGCGGACAGCGCGGGCGCGAGGCCCAGCCAGATCCGCAGCGTGTGCTCGGCCGTGTAGCCGATCGCGCCGTGCACCTGCAGCGAGGTGCGCGCGGCGCGCAGCGCGGCGTCGCCCGCGGCGACCTTGGCGGCCGACACCGCCCGGTCCTCGTCGGGCTCGTCGGCGCGCAGTGCCGCGTTCCACACGAGCGGCCGCGCGAAGCTCAGCGCGATCCGCACATCCGCCAGCTGGTGCTTGAGCGCCTGGAACTCCCCGATCGGACGGCCGAACTGTTCGCGCACCTTCGCGTACGACACGGCCTCCGCGAGCAGCCGCTCTCCCGCGCCCACGAGCAGCGCGGCGGCGGCGAGGGCTGCTTCGTTCAGGGCCGCGTCGAGGGCGCCGGGCACGAGCGGGGTCGAGGCTCCCGTGGGGGAGAGCCGGGCGAGACGCCGGGTGGGCGCGACCGAGGTCAGCTCTGCGCCCGGCTCGCCCTCGTTCAGCGCGTCACCGCGGACGAGGTAGCGGTGCGTGGCCACGGCGGCGTCCACGGCGGCGGGAGCGACACCGTCGACCGCCGCGGTGGCGATGGCTCCCGCGGCGAGGGCCTGCCGCGTCCCGTCGTCCACCAGGGAGGGCAGCAGCGCGACCGTCTCCAGGTAGGGGCCGGGCACGCCGTGGTAGCCGAGCCGCTCGAACACCACCACCAGGTCGCCGAGGGTGCCGCCGAAGCCGCCCGCCTCCTCGCTCACCCGCAGCCCCAGCAGCCCGAGCTCGGCGAACTGCGCCCACAGGGCGAGCCCGGGGGCGGTGTCGCCGTCGGCCCAGGCACGTGCGACGTCGGCGCCGCCCGCGCCCTCCACGATCTCGTCGATGGCCTCCGCGAACGCGGTCTGTTCTTCCGTGGGCAGGAACCGCATCAGGCGCGCCTTCCGTCTCCGCCGCGGGGGAGTCCGAGGATCCGCTCCGCGATGATGTTCCGCTGCACCTCGTTGGTGCCCGCGTAGATGGGACCGGCGAGCGCGAACTGGTAGTCGTCGACCCAGCGCCCGCCGTCGACCGCCGACTCCCCGCGCAGCTCGGACTCCGGTCCCAGGATGCGCAGCGCGGTCTCGTGGATGTGCACGTCGAGCTCCGACCAGAACACCTTGTTGATGCTGCCCTCCGCGCCGACCGCACCACCGTCGAGCAGGGTGCTCACGGTCTGCCACGTGAACAGCCGGTAGGCCTCCGCGCCGATCCAGGCGTCCACCACGGCGTCATCCTCGCCGGTCGCGCCCCGCTCGGACTGCAGTGCGATCAGGCGGTCGGTCGCGGCGAGGAACCGTCCCGGCGCCCGCAGCGACAGTCCGCGCTCGTTGCCCGCGGTGCTCATGGCCACGCGCCATCCGTCGCCGGGAGCGCCCAGCACGTCCTCATCGGGCACGAACACGTCGTCGAAGAAGATCTCGGCGAACCCGGTCGTGCCGTCGAGCTGGGCGATCGCCCGCACCGTGATGCCCTCGGCGTCCATCGGGAACAGGAAGTACGTCAGGCCGCGGTGCCGCTGCGCTTCGGGGTCGGACCGGAACAGGCCGAACCCGCGGTCGGCCCACACCGCGCGCGAGCTCCAGATCTTCTGGCCGTTGAGCACCCATCCGCCGCGGTCGTCGTCGCGGCGGGCGGTGCTGCGGATCGCGGCGAGGTCGCTGCCCGCTCCGGGCTCCGACCACGCCTGCGCCCAGATCAGCGAGCCGTCGGTCATGGCGCGCAGGTACCGCTCGTGCTGATCCGGGGTGCCGTGCTCGAACAGGATCGGCGCGAGCAGGGAGATGCCGTTCTGCGCCACCCGGGTCGGGGCGCCCGCGCGGTAGTACTCCTCCTCGAACAGCACCCACTCCGTGATTCCGGCGTCGCGGCCGCCGTACTGCTCGGGCCAGGAGACGACGGACCAGCGGCCCTCCGCCAGCTCGGCCTCCCACGCGCGGTGCGCCGCGAAGCCCTCGGCCGTGTCCATCGAGGGCAGCGGTGTGGACGGCACGTGCTCGGTGAGCCAGGCGCGCGCCTCCGCGGCGAAGGCCTCCTGCGCGGGGGTGAGGTCGAGGTTCATCGGGATGCTCCGTCCGCGGTGTCGGCCTTGATGGTGCGCACGTCCACGCCGCCGAGGGAGTCGCCGCCCACCTCGGCGTTGTGCGCGTGGGCGGCGTGGTGCAGCCCGAACACGGAGTCCATGCCGGGGCGCAGGCCCTGCAGATCCTCCGCCTGGTTCACGGCCTTCTTCGCGAGGGCGAGCCCGAGTCGGGGCATGCGGCCGATGCGCTCGGCGAGCTCGAGCGTGCGCTGCTCCAGCTCGGACGACGGGACGACGTGGTTGACCATGCCGAGTTCGTGCGCGCGGGCGGCGGGCATCCGGTCGCCGGTGTACAGCATCTCCTTGGCCGCGCGGGGGTTGGTCACCCAGGGGTGTGCGAAGTACTCGACGCCGGGGATGCCCATCGCGACGACCGGGTCCTGGAAGAACGCGTCGTCGGAGGCGACGATGAAGTCGCACGACCAGGCGAGCATGAGCCCTCCGGCGATGCAGGCACCCTGCACCATCGCGATCACGGGCTTGGGGATCTCGCGCCAGCGGCGGCACATCCCCAGGTAGACCTCGGACTCGCGGGCGAAGCGGGAGTCGACGCCCTGGGCTCCGACGTGGTCCCACCAGATGACGGCCCTGCGCTCGAAGCTCTGGTCGATGTCGCGCTCGGGGGTGCCGATGTCGTGCCCGGCGCAGAAGTGCTTCCCGTTCCCGCCGAGCACGATGACCTTCACGGCGTCGTCGTCCACGGCGCGGGTGAACGCGGCGTCGAGGGCGTAGGTGACCTTCGAGTTCTGGGCGTTGCGATACTGGGGGCGGTTCAGCCGGATGATCGCGGTCGCGCCGCGCACCTCGTAGGTGACCACGGCGTCCGAGTCGTCGGTCATGGCGGGTTCCTCTCTGAACTCCCGGGAGCGAAACCAAACAATCGCTTGGTTTAGTTTGATACTATACGGGAACGGTCCGCCGAAGACCACGACTCGATGAGGAGCACAGATGGACGCGACGCAGCACGACGCGGACGAGCGATTCCGCGCCGAGATCCGCGGCTGGCTGGAAGAGAACCTCACCGGTCGCTTCGCCGCGCTGCGCGGCCGCGGCGGCTCCGGTCGCGAGCACGAGGACTTCGAGGCGCGCCTGGAGTGGAACCGGCACCTGGCCGCTGCGGGGTGGACGTGCGTGGGCTGGCCGGTCGAGCACGGCGGCCGCGGACTCAGCATCGCGCAGCAGGTCATCTTCCACGAGGAGTACGCCCGCGCCGACGCCCCCGCCCGCGTGAACCATCTGGGGGAGGAGCTGCTCGGCCCCACCCTCATCGCGCATGGCACGCCCGCGCAGCAGGCCCGCTTCCTGCCGCGCATCGTCGCGGTCGAGGAGCTGTGGTGCCAGGGCTACTCGGAGCCGGGCGCCGGATCCGACCTCGCCGCGGTGGCGACCAAGGCTCAGCGCACGGGCGACGAGTGGTCCGTCACGGGGCAGAAGGTGTGGACGTCCCTCGCGCAGCACGCCGACTGGTGCTTCGTGATCGCCCGCACCGAACCGGGATCGAGCCGCCACCAGGGTCTGTCGTATCTGCTCGTGCCGATGGACCAGCCCGGCGTCGAGGTGCGCCCGATCCTGCAGCTCACCGCGACCAGCGAGTTCAACGAGGTGTTCTTCGACGACGCCCGCACCGATGCCGACCTCGTCGTAGGCGGCGAGGGGAACGGCTTCCGCGTCGCGATGGCGACCCTCGGCTTCGAGCGCGGCGTCTCCACCCTCGCGCAGCAGATCGCGTTCCGTCGCGAGCTCGACGCCGTGATCGAGACGGCGCAGCGCACCGGCGCGATCGACGATGCCGTGATCCGCGACCGCCTCGTGCGCGCCCGCATGGACCTGGAGGTGATCCGCCAGCACGCCCTCCGCACGCTCGGCGGTGCCCAGGGCGACGGCGCCTCCGTCGCGAAGCTGCTGTGGTCGAACTGGCACCGCGCGCTCGGCGAGCTCGCGATGGAGGTCGCCGGACCCGAGGCCCTGCGGGTCGGCGCGGACTACGCGCTTGACGACCTGCAGACGCTGTTCCTGTTCAGCCGCGCCGACACGATCTACGGCGGTTCCGACGAGATCCAGCGCACCGTCATCGCCGAGCGCGTGCTCGGCCTACCCCGAGAGGCCCGCCCATGAGCTCTTCCGCCCCCGCCTACGTCCCCGGTCACGGCCTGCTCGACGGGAAGCGCGTCGTCATCACGGCCGCCGCCGGAGCCGGCATCGGTCAGGCCGCCGCGGTCCGCTGCCTGGAGGAGGGCGCGGCGCTCGTGGTGCTCGGCGACACGCACGCCGGCCGCCTCGCCGAGACGCAGAGCGAGCTGGGTGACCGTTTCGGCGCCGACCGCGTGCGCACCGCCGTGTGCGACGTGACCGTCGAGGACCAGGTCGCCGCCCTCCTCGACCTCGCGGAGGACGGCGGCGCGATCGACGTGATGATCAACAACGCCGGGCTCGGCGGGTCGGTGTCGATCCTCGACATGACCGACGAGCAGTGGGACAGGGTGATCGACGTGACCCTCACCGGCACGTTCCGGTGCCTGCGCGCGGTCGGCCGCCGCATGGTCGCGGCGGGCACGGCCGGCGTCATCGTCAACAACGCGTCCGTGATCGGCTGGCGCGCGCAGGTGGAGCAGGCCCACTACGCCGCCGCGAAGGCCGGCGTGATGGCGCTCACCCGCAGCGCGGCGATGGATTTCGCGCCGCACGGCATCCGCGTGAACGCCGTGTCACCGAGCCTCGCGATGCACCCGTTCCTGGAGAAGGTCACCTCGCCCGAGCTGCTGGAGCAGCTGAAAGCGCGCGAGGCGTTCGGCCGGGCCGCGGAACCCTGGGAGGTCGCCAACGTCATGGTGTTCCTCGCCAGCGCATACTCCTCTTATATGACCGGCGAGGTCGTCGCCGTCAGCAGTCAGCACGCGTGAACCCGGAGAGAAGGAACACCATGGCAGAGGCATACATCGTCGACGCGGTCCGCTCGCCCGTCGGGAAGCGGGGCGGCTCGCTGTCCGGCATCCACCCGGCCGACCTCGGCGCGCACAGCCTGAAGGCGCTCGTGGAGCGGACGGGCATCGACCCTGGCGCGCTCGACGACGTGATCATCGGCGCGACCGACACGATCGGAGGACAGGCGGGCAACGTGGGCCGCTCCGCCGTGCTCGTCGCTGGCTTCCCCGAGCACGTGCCCGGCGTCACGATCGACCGGCAGTGCGGTTCGAGCCAGCAGGCCGTGCACTTCGCCGCGCAGGCCGTGATGAGCGGGACCAGCGACCTGGTGATTGCCGGCGGTCTGCAGAACATGTCGCAGCTGCCGATCTCCTCGGCCATGGTGGCCGGAGAGGCATACGGCTTCACCACGCCGTTCGCCGAGTCGCCGGGCTGGCAGGAGCGCTACCCCGGGCAGGAGATCTCGCAGTTCGTCGGCGCGGAGATGATCGCCGAGAAGTGGGACATCACGCGCGAGGAGATGGAGCGGTTCGCGCTGGAGAGCCATCAGCGGGCGGCCAGAGCGCAGGACGAGGGTCGGTTCGACGGCGAGATCGCCCCGCTGAACGGGCTCGACCGCGACGAGGGCGTGCGCCGCGACACCTCGCTCGAGCGTATGGCGGGCCTGCAGACGCTCACCCCCGGCGGACGGCTCACGGCTGCCGTGGCCTCGCAGATCAGCGACGCCTCCAGCGCGGTGCTCGTCGCGAGCGCGCAGGCGGTGAAGGACCACGGGCTCACGCCCCGCGCGCGCATCCACCACCTGTCGGTGCGCGGCGACAGCCCGGTGTTCATGCTCACCGCGCCGATCCCCGCCACGCGGTACGCGATGGAGCGCACGGGCATGAGCCTCGACGACATCGACCTGTTCGAGGTGAACGAGGCCTTCGCGTCGGTCGTTCTCGCCTGGATGCGCGAGACCGGGGTGCCGCACGAGAAGGTGAACGTGAACGGGGGCGGCATCGCCCTCGGTCACCCGATCGGCGCGACGGGCACCCGTCTCATGACGACGCTGCTGAACGAGCTCGAACGCACCGGCGGTCGCTACGGTCTGCAGACCATGTGCGAGGGCGGCGGTCTCGCCAACGTCACCATCATCGAGCGCCTCTGAGGCTGCGCATCCGGGCCTGACGACGGACGACCCGCGGATGGCGTGCGTCCGGGCCCCGGGGGGCGCGGCTCCCCGGGGCTCAGGCGAGGACGCAGGAGGCGGCGGCGCGGAGGTGGGCCACGGCGTCGCGCACCACGCGGTCGACGAGCTCCTCGCAGCTGGGGAGGTCGTCGATCAGCCCCACCACCTGGCCGGCGGCGAGCATGCCCGCGGAGGTGTCGCCGTCGACGAGCCCGGCCTTCAGCAGCATCGGAGTGTTCGCGGCGAGGGTCATCTGCGTCCAGGAGCGCCCGGTCGCCTTCTTCATCGACACCGCATCCCGCACCAGCTGCGGCCAGCTCAGGCCGCTCAGCTTCTTGAACTCCCACGACCGGCGCAGCGTCGGCAGCAGGCGGGACACCCCGCTTCCGCCCTCCAGTCCCTCCACGAACTCGGTGCGCAGCAGGCGGTGGGGCATGCCGTCGGCCTTCGTGGTGACGACCGTGCCGTCCAGCCCGAAGTCGAGGTATCGCCGCTTCACGGCCTCGGGCACCGAACTGTCGCTCGTGAGCAGGAACCGCGTGCCCATCCCGACCCCCGCGGCGCCGTACGCGAGCGCGGCGGCGAGACCCCGTCCGTCGTGGAAGCCGCCGGCCGCGATCACGGGGATGTCGACGGCCGCGACCACCGAGGGCAGCAGGATCGAGGTGGGCACGGCACCGGTGTGACCGCCGCCCTCACCGCCCTGCACCATCACGGCGTCCGCACCCCACGCCGCGACCTTCTCGGCGTGCCGCACGGCCCCGATCGAGGGGATCACGACCACGCCGTGGTCCTTGAGTCGCTCGATCAGCTCGCGTCGTGGGGCGAGAGCGAAGCTGGCGACCTTCACGCCGTGCCGGATGAGCAGTTCGACGCGCTCGGTGGCATCCCCGGCGTCGGCGCGCAGGTTCACGCCGAAGGGCCGGTCGGTGCGCTCGGTCACCTCGATGATCTGCCGTTCGAGCTCGTCGATGGTCATGGTGGCGGAGGCGAGGATGCCCAGCGCTCCGGCCTGCGCGGTGGCGGTGACCAGGCGGGCGCCGGCGACCCAGCCCATGCCGGTCTGCACGATCGGATGGTCGACGCCGGTCAGGCGCGTGAGCGGCGTGGAGAGCTGCGGGGGCGTGGTCATGATGCGATCACCTCTCGGTCGCGGAGTCCGCGGGGGTCGAGACGCTCGCGCACCAGGCGCAGCTCCTCGGCGGTGGGCTGCCGGGTCTCGGGGACGACGGCGGGGATGTGCAGCGGGAAGCCGGTGGCCGCGACCACCCGGTCGAGGGTCACGCCGGGGTGCAGGCTGACGAGGGCGACCGTGGCGCCGGGGCCGGTCAGGTCGAGCACCGCGAGGTCGGTGACGATGCGGCGCACGTCGTGGAAGCGGTGGGCCCCGGCCGTGCGCGCCCTGGCCGGCCCGACGCCCGTGACCACGTCCACCCGGTCCACGAACACGCGCGGGCTGTGGCGGGCGACCCAGTAGCTGGTCGCGTGGTTGACGGTGTTCGTGGCGGCGGCCCTGGCGCCGAGCAGCTGCCGGGTGGGACGGTCGCGGTCGCCGATCGCGGACAGGTTCTGGTCGCCGTGGCGGTCGAGCTGTGCGGCCCCCATGATCACGTGGCGGCGACCGCGGGCGATCAGCTCGAACAGCTGCGCGTAGGGGAGCGGCGCCTCCGGCTCGCGGAACGGCTCGTCGACGGCGGGGGTGTCGGCGTACAGGGTGGCTTCGCCGTCGCTGAGCAGCAGGCCGGGCGCGTGCGTGAGCCGCGCGAGCCGCACCCCGACGGTGGGCACGATGCCGACGGGGCTCGCGAGGATCGTGCCCGCGCCGCGGAAGAGGTCGCTGCACGCGGCGATCGCGACCTCGGCGCGCGTGGCCGTCATTGTGTCGCCGCCTCACTCGTCCGCGGGGCGAGCTCGCCCGCCCGGAACCGGGTCAGATACGCCTCACGGTCCGCGGGCGAGGCGGCCGCGGCGGCGTAGGCGCGCTGCCCCTCCTCGTCGCGGTCGTGATGGGGCGGATGCGCCGTGAACCCGGCTCCGCCCGGGGCATGCACGATCCGGTCGGTGAGCGTGCGGTCGAGGAAGCGCGCCGTGGGGCCGAGCCCCGTCCACAGCGCGGCGGTGTCCACCACCTCCTCCACGCTCACCACGGTGTGCGCCGCCGCGCCCGCGAACAGGTCGTCGAAGAACAGGTCCGGCCCGAGGCACACGGCGGTGCCGGCGGCGTCGGCCCGGTCGAGGTGGAGCAGGGCGAGGTCGAGGGGCACGGCGGGCATCGCCACCAGCACCTCGGCGTCGGCGTAGGGCGATGTGATCGTGCGGATCTGGGGGTTGCGGCTGACGGCGTCCGAGCCCGCCCCCGCCCGGGTGGCCTCGAAGGGCAGGCGCCGGGCGGCGGCGCGGAGTCCGGCGACCAGCATCGCCTCGTCGTACTCCACGCTGCGCACCGCGCCGGACTGCCGGGCGTCCGCGAAGTAAGGGTCGATCGCGATGCTGTCGAGCGAGACGAACCCGTGCACGATCTCGGACGCCTGGCCAGTGGCGCAGAGCAGGCCCACGTCCGGTCCGCCGAAGCTGACGATGCGCAGGTCGCGCGCCCCGGAGAGCACGATCTGCCGCACGAGGGCCATCGGCTTACGCCGTGAACCCCAGCCGCCGACGCCGATCGTCATGCCGTCGCGGATCAGCGGCGCGAGATCGGCGGCGGATCCGGCGGTGGTCATGTCGTCAGGTTCTCGCCGGTCGCGACGAACGCGTCGCGGTGCTGGTCGGCGACGCCGGCGAGGTTGAGCTCGAACGTGAAGCCCTGCTCGAACCGGTAGCTGCGGTTGACGTCGATCGGGTCGATGCCGTTCAGCGCCTCCTTGGCGGCGCGGATGACGCGCGGGTCCTTCGCGGCGATCTCCTCCGCGAGCGCGAGCGCGGTCGCGTCGAGGTCGGCGCGTGGCACCACCGCGTCGACGGATCCGAACTCCGCGAGACGCTGCGCCGTCACCGTGCGGCTCGTGAAGTACAGCGAGCGCAGCAGATGCTGCGGCACGAGGCGGGCCAGGTGGGTGGCGGCGCCGAGCGCGCCGCGGTCCACTTCGGGCACGCCGAAGGTCGCGTCGTCGGAGGCGACGATCACGTCGCTGTTGCCGACGAGGCCGATCCCGCCGCCCAGGCAGAAACCGTTGACGGCGGCGATGACCGGAACGGCGCACTCGTAGATGGCCTTGAACGCCTCGTAACAGCCGCGGTTGGCGCCGAGGATGCCGGAGAAGCCCTCGATGCGCTGCATCTCCTTGATGTCGACGCCCGCGTTGAACCCGCGGCCCTCGGCGCGGAGGATGACGACGCGGGTCTCGGCGTCGGCCGTGGCCTCGCGCATCGCGGCGGCCACGTCGAACCACCCGGCGACGGGGAGTGCGTTCACCGGCGGGTAGTCCATCGTGACGGTGCGGACGCCGCGAGGGTGCAGGGCGGAAGTGATCGTCATCGGACACCTAACCTAACGTTTGCTCAAGCACCCTAGCAGTTGCTTGGTTATCGACGGAACCCTCACCGTGCATTTGCCCTAGCAATTGCTTGGTTGGTATGCTCGGGCGCATCCCACCCGCGTCCGCCGACGCCGCTCGAAGGAGAGTCGACCATGGCAGGAATACTCGAAGGCCGCGTGGCCATCGTCACCGGTGCTGGTCGCGGCCTCGGCCGAGAGCACGCGCTGGAGCTCGCGCGCCAGGGGGCGAAGGTGGTCGTGAATGACCTCGGCACGACCCTCGACGGTGACGGCGTCTCGGTCGGTCCGGCGCAGGAGGTCGTCGAGCTCATCGAGGCCGCCGGGGGAGAGGCGATCGCGAACGGCGCCGACATCGCCGACTTCGCGCAGGCCGGGGCCCTCGTCGAGCAGGCGCTCACGGCGTTCGGACGACTGGACATCCTCGTGAACAACGCCGGGTTCGTGCGCGACCGCATGCTGGTCAACGCCGGCGAGGACGAGTGGGACGCGGTGATCCGCGTGCACCTCAAGGGGCACTTCGCGCCGCTGCGCCACGCGAGCGCGCACTGGCGTGCCGAGGCCAAGGCCGGGCGGCAGCCGGTCGCCCGCGTCGTGAACACCTCGTCCGGCGCCGGGCTCCAGGGCAGCATCGGGCAGGCGGCCTACTCCGCCGCGAAGGGCGGCATCGCCTCCCTCACCCTCGTGGCCGCCGCCGAGCTGCAGCGGTACGGCGTGCACGTCAACGCGATCGCCCCATCCGCCCGCACGCGCATGACCGAGGGGCCCTTCGCCGACGCGATGGCCGCGCCCGCGGACGGCTTCGATCGCATGGACCCGGCGAACGTCTCGCCCGTGGTCGCCTGGCTCGCCAGCGCGGACTGCGACGTCACCGGCCGCGTGCTGGAGATCGAGGGCGGCCGCCTCTGCCTGGAAGAGGGATGGCGGCACGGGCCCCGGCGTGACCGGGATCGGCGGTGGGACGCGGCCGAGGTCGGCGAGGCGGTGCGGGCCCTGGTCGCCGAAGCTGCTGCCCCCGAGCCGGTGTACGGCGCATGAGCGCGGGCGACTGGGCCGGGCGCGACCTCGGCGAGCGGACAGTCGGCTACGACGAGCGCGACGCGATCCTCTACGCGCTGTCGGTCGGGGCCGCCGCGACCGACCTCGATCTCGTGTTCGAGGACCGTCTGCGCGTGCTCCCGTCGTTCGGGCTGACGCTCGCGCAGTGGGCGCCCGACGTGCTCGCCGAGGCGGGGGCGTTCGACGACCGCGCCGTGCACGGCTCGCAGACGCTGGAGGTGCACCGGCCGCTGCCGCGCTCGGGCGAGCTGCGGCTGTCCGCCCGCGTTGGCGACGTGTGGGACAAGGGTTCCGCGGCCGTGTTCGACGTGATCGTGGAGTGCGCCGAGTTCACCGCGACCTGGTCACTGTTCGCGCCCGGTGCGGGCGGGTTCGGTGGGGGACGGGGCCCGGCGCGGGCTGCCACCGACGAGCGACCGGTGGGTGCGACGGCCGCCGTGACGACGTTCCCGACGCAGGCCGCCCTGTACCGGCTGACCGGCGACCGCCACCACATCCACATCGATCCCGCGGCGTCCGCGCGGATCGGGCAGACCGTGCCGATCCTCCAGGGGCTGTGCACGCTCGCCGCCACCACCCTCGTCCTCGCTTCCGAGCAGGGCGCGCATCCGGCCGACCTCCGCTCGCTACGGGGCCGGTTCAGCGGTCCGGTCATCCCGGGCGATGTGCTCGAGGTCGAGTCGTGGCACGGCGGCGACTTCGAGTTGCGGCGCGACGGGACGCCCGTGATCTCCGACGGCCGGGCGGTGTTCGCATGAGCCGGGTGCTGGTGGTCGGCGCGACCGGGATGATCGGCAGTCACGTCGCCGCCGACCTCGCCGCGCGCGGTGACGCGGTGACCGTGATGGCGCGGCGCGAGCCGTCCGAGCGCGACCCCCGGGCCATCGCCGGGATGCCGCGCCTCCGGGGCGACTACACCGACGCCGGGTCCGCCGCGCTGCTCGACGGTTTCGACGCGGTCGTGTTCGCGGCGGGCAACGACATCCGCCACGTGCCCGCCGCGCAGGAGGACGACGCGTTCTGGGAGCGCACGCAGAGCGTCGGGGTGCCGCGCTTCGCCGCGCTCGCGAAGACCGCGGGCGTCGGCCGGTTCGTGCAGATCGGCAGCTACTACCACCAGCTGCACCCGGAGTGGGCGGAGCGGATCCCCTACGTGGCGGCGCGGCGCGACGCCGACGAGCGCACCCGCGCCCTGAGCGACGACGGTTTCGCGGCGATCACCCTGAACCCGCCGTCGATCGTCGGCGCCGATGAGCGCGGCCTGCGGCGGTTCGCCCGCATGATCGCGTGGACGCGCGGCGAGCTCGACGAACCCGCGCTGTTCGCCCCGCCCGGCGGCACCAACTACCTGTCGGTGCGCTCGCTCTCGCAGGCCGTGCAGGGCGCGCTCGATGCGGGCGAAGGCGGGCGGGCCTACCTGGTGGGCGACGCGAACCTCACGTATCGCGACTACTTCCAGCTGCTCGCCGACGCCGCCGGCAGCGCGCACACGATCGAGGAGCGCGACGAGGAGCATCCGTTCCAGCCCGACCGCTTCATCGTGCAGGGCCGCGGCGCGGTGATCGCGTACGAGCCGGACCCCGCGGAGACCGCCCTGCTCGGCTACGACCGGGGCGATGTCGAGCGCGCGCTGGCGGAGATCGTCACCGCGGCGGACGCGCAGCGCTGAGCCGCTCCCACAGCACGGCCGTCGCGGCGAGAGTGTCGGCGAGGGTGCCGTCCGTGCGCAGCACCTCGTTGGCGATCGCGATCCGGTCGGCCTCGGCGCCCTGTGCGCGGAGCCGCCGCTCGGCCTCGGCCGCATCGTGCCCCCGCTCCTCCCGCAACCGTCGCAGGCGCATGGCCTCGGCGGCCTCGACCGTCACGACCCGGTCGTACGTCCAGGGCAGGGGGGCGGTGGTGCGGCTGAGCAGCGGGATCTCGTGCACCACGACACCCGGTTCGCGGCGGGCCTCGGCGATGCGCGCAGCCACCTCGGCCAGCAGAGCCGGGCGCAGCAGGGCGTTGTAGCGGGAGAGGAGGGCGGGATCGTCGAACACGCGTGCCGCGACCGCCGCCCGGTCGAGAGACCCGTCCGCCGTGCGGACCTCGGCCCCGAGCAGCGCCGTGATCCGGTCGAGCAGCGCCGCGCCGTCCGTGGTGCCGGGATCGACGATGGCACGGGCGGCCGCGTCACCGTCCACGATGCGGGCACCGTGCGCGGCCAGGGCGCGCGCGACCGTGCTCTTCCCCGCGGCGATCCCGCCCGTGAGTCCGACCAGGATCGCCGCCGTCACGAGGGTTCTCCCGGTCGCGACGCGTCAGGGACGGACGAAGCGGACCTCGGTGAGCGTCTCGCCGAGGAAGGGCTCGGTGTGCGAGGCGCCGTCGAGGTGGAAGCCGTTGCGCGTGTAGAAGCGGTGCGCGCGGGGGTTGTCCTCCGCGACCCACAGGTAGAGCGGCTCGTCCTTCTCGACCGCGGCGTCGAACAGCTTCTGGCCGATGCCGGTGGAGTGGTACGCGTCGAGCAGGTAGATGAAGTAGAGCTCCCGGAAGGCGGGGGCGTCCTTGTCGCGGGCGGGGCCGGAGCCGACGAAGCCGACGATCTCGCCGTCGACGAGGGCCGCGTTCATCTTGAAGTCGGGGCCCTGGGCGGCCCAGTGCGTCCACAGCTCGGCCATGCGGCGGGGCGAGACCTTCTCCAGCGCGGCCTTGCTGATCAGGTGATCGTAGGTCTCGTGCCAGCACTGCGCGTGCACGCGACCGAGGGCTTCGGCATCCACATCACGGACCGGACGGACGATGACTTCGGGCTGGGCTTCGGCGCTCATGCGGTGACTCTACGCGCGGCCCGTGAAAACTCGAAATCGGCGCGGAGCGGGGTGACGCGCGGGTGAACGGCCTGGAGGAACCGCACAACGATATTCACGGTTCGTGCGCCGCTGGCTACGATCGTCCCTCGTGAACGTGATCTGGCGGACCCTCCTCGTGATCCTCGGCGCGCGGCGTCGCGTGCGGCAGGGGAAGACCCTCGACCCGACCGCGGTGAGCAGCGTCACCGTCACGACCCTCCCCACCGACCTCGACATCCTCCGGCACATGAACAACGGCCGCTATCTGTCGCTGTTCGACCTCGGCCGCTGGGATCACCTGATCCGCACCGGGCTGTTCGACGTGATGAAGCAGCGCGGCTGGTACGCGGTCGTCTCGAGCGAGACCATCACGTTCCGCAAGTCGCTGCAGCTGTGGCAGCGCTTCGAGGTGCAGTCGCGGTTCATCGGCCACGACGACAGGGCGCTGTTCCTGGAGCACCGGGCCGTGGTCGACGGCGAGGTGTACGCCAGGGCCATCGTGCGGGCGCGCGTGCTGCGGCGCACGGGCGGCACCGTGAGCAACGAGGAGCTGTTCGCCGCGGTCGGCAAGCCGGAGGGCGTGCCGGAGATCGACGCCTGGGTGCACGACTGGGCGGCGGCGTCCGCCCTCCCGCCCGTGCGCACGCCCGCCCCCAGCGTCTGGAACTGATCAGGCGCGCGGCGGGCGCACTGCCGATATATTGACGCTGTGCTGGCCATCCTGACGACCGCCGGGCGCGTGCTGCTGCGGCACTGGCCCGCGCTCATGGCGTGGTACCTGGCCGGGGTCCTCGTGCACTACGTGATCACCGAGATCGCCGGTTTCGTGGGTGCCACCTCGGCCACGCTGGGCTTCTTGGTGCTGCCCATCGCGATCCTCGCCCGGCTCGTCAGCCTGGTGGCCATGTTCCTGGTGCTGCGCGACGGGCTGCGCAACCTGCAGGAGGTCGCCCCGCTCCCGGAGTCCGCCGCCGACCGGCGCCGGACGTTCCTCACCGCGCTGCTCGCCGGGATCCTCCCCTTCTTCGCCGTGTACTGGGCGCAGGGCCTGCTCGGCGAGGACGTGCGCACCTACTCGGCCCGTGCCCTCGAGGTGCGCTCCGGGATCATCTGGACGGCGAGCGTCAACGGCGAACCGGCCGTCGGCTCCGAGGACACGGTGCTCAACCTGCCCCTCAACGTCTGGACGATCGCGATCATCGTCGTCGCGTTCGCCGGGCGATGGGCGTGGTCGAAGTGGTCGCCGAAACTCGCCGCCTGGCTCTCGCCCGTGGCGGTGTACTTCGAGGTCGTCTGGGTGTTCTTCTCGGTCATGGTGCTCGGCGACGTGTTCGACGCGATCAAGGCCTGGGTCGACAGCCGAGCCGCGATGGCGGTCCTGGAAGACGTGCGCGAGGGACTGCTGGACGCGGTCGCGCCGCTGCGGTGGCTGTGGGACGGGGTCGGCTGGGTGCTGTCGGAGGCCGGTCCGGTGCTGCTGGCGCCGCTGGCGTGGCTCACGATCGCCGGCGTCGTGTTCGGGCAGGCGATCGTGGCCGAGAAGCTGCGCGTCGAGAGCCGGTTCCTGTCGCGGTTCCGTCAGCACGCCGAGGCCATCCCCAACCCGCTCGTGCGCCGGCTCAGAGACCTCGGCGACGAACTCGGCGCCCGGTTCCGCCCGATCGGTCGCGCGCTGCTGCTGATGTGGCGGGCCGGCCCGCTCCTGGTCGCGTCCTACGCCCTGCTGTACGTGGTGGTGAAGGCGCTCGAGTCGTACCTGGCCTTCGGTCTCACCCGCCTGATCGGTCCGCACGACTTCGTCTTCTGGGCGGTCGCGACGCCCCTCGTGTCCCTCGTCCCGATGCTGCTGATCGAGCCCGTGCGCATCGCCGTGATCAGCGGCGCGTACGACGCCACGCTCGGGCGACTGCGACGCAAGCAGCAGGAGCGCTCCGACACCACCACCGGTTCCGCGGCCGAGGCGGAGATGCGCGCCGTCGCCGATGCCGCGGGGCTGCTGCCCTCCTCGGTCGACGCGGTCGCCGCGGCCGTCGTCGCCGCCCCGCCGCGCGATGCCGTGGGGGGTCAGAGTTCGAACGCGAACCTGAGGAACGAGCCGCCCGCGTCGTAGGGTCGCACGTCCACCCAGAACGGGCCCTCCGCGTCGTCCGGCACCACGAACGGCACGACCAGCTCGTACTCCCCGGCCTCTGCGCTCAGGCACGTCTCCGGCTCGTCCGGGTCGGACAGCAGCCCGATCTCCAGACGCACGGGGCGCCACTCGCGGCCCGTCGCCCGCTCCACCAGCTTCGGGGTCTCGCAGCCGATGCCCGCGGTGCTCGCGTCGACCGGCACCGCCACGGCGATCAGCCGCGTGCCGTCGGGGACGTCGAGGCCGCTCACGTCGTCGATCTCGCCCCCGCGCACCGGACCCCACTCGGCTCCGGCGAGGTCGGCCGAGGCGTCTTCGTCGACCGTGATCGCGGTGACCGCCCTGGCCCCGAACCCGAAGTACTGATACCACTCCTGCCAGCCGACGGCCGCAGCGGTGACCGGGGCGAGCACCGCGAGGGCGACGAGCGCGACGGCGTTGCGACGCCACCACGACGGCCGACGCGGCACCGGTGCGGGCTCGACCGTGGGCGCGGGCGGGAGCGGCGGAGGCGGGATCGTCATCCGCGGGCCCACCCGTTCTCGTCGAGGAGGATGGCGGCCTCGACCGGGAGGTCGGCGAGGTCGAGCGGCAGGTCGACGACCCCGTCGAGCAGGACCTCGCCGATGCCGGCGCCCGCGACCCCGAGGCGCAGGGTGGCGCGGTCGTCCGTGACGTCGTCTGGCAGCTCGAACGCCAGACTCCCCGCGCGGGGGACGCCGGTCACCAGCCGCTGCTGCGCGAACGTCGTCCCGCGATCGGTGGCGCTGAACGTGCGGTCGCCGATGGTGAGCTGCGCGAGCGAGAGGGTGCTGAGGTCCTGCGTCACGGCGGACGCGGCCTCCAGGTCGACCACCAGCCAGGTGCCGTCGGCCGACCAGCCGTCCGCGTCTTCGACCCGGTCGGCCAGGCGCACGTCGGTGATCGTCACGACGAGGTTGCGCACGGCGGCCTCCTCGCCGATCCGCGTGACCCGGGGGAACGCGGCCGTCGCGGCGTCGTCCGGAAGCGTGACCTTCGACACCACCCACGCGCCGGCGAGCAGCGCCGCGGTGAGCAGCCACACGAGGACGTGCTTCTTCACGGTGCCGTCTCCTCCCCGATCCGCGCCGTGAGGGTCGCGCCGACCCGCACGTCGGTCCAGTAGTCCCCGCGGATCACCCGCGAGCCGACCGCGTGCGTGGAGTCCGGCAGGGTGAGCGTGAGCTCCTCGCCCTCCCGGTAGTCGTCCGGCCCCACGAGCCAGGCGAGCAGCAGTCGTGCGGGGACGTCGGGCTGCAGCGTCGGGGCCCCGCGTCCGTCGTCGGCCCGCGACACCTGCCCCTTCTCGTCGAGGCCCTCGATGCGGATGCCGTCGACCACCGCCGACTCGGGGACGCCCGAGGTCGAGCCGCGCGGGGCGTGGAAGGTGTTCACCGCGTCGACCGTGACCACCAGCACGCGCTCGCCCTTCTCCTCCTCGGGGAACACCCACGTCTGCCCGCGATCGTCGCGCAGCTCCACCGCCACGACCGTCAGCTCCAGGTCGGACCCCGCGTACGTCTCACCCACCGCGACCTCGGGGATCGGGTCGACCGCGGCCGCCTCCAGCCCGCCGAACACCGCGGTGCCGGCGAGGAGCAGCGCCCCCGCGCCGGTGAGCAGCCACGGGGTCGGGATCAGGTCGATGCTGCGCCGCGCCCACCCCAGCACCCTGGCCCGGGCGGCGGACGCGTCGCTGCGGCCCTGCGGCGCCGTCCCCTCCGGCGGTGTCGTGGTCACGGCAACAGCATAGGGGCGAGGTCGTGCGGCCCGGGCTCCCGCCGAAACAGGGGCCCGGTCATAGGCTGAGGATCATGGCCGAGCTCCCGCCGGATGCCGCGTCGTCCGCCCCCCTCTCCGACCGTGCGATCGACCTCGCGCGCCGCTGGGTGATCGAGGCCGCGGCGGCCGACGTCGACCCCGCGGCCGCACGCCTGGCCGGGGTGCTGCGCGACGCGAACGGCCTGCCCTTCACGCTCGGCTTCGTCGACGGGGTGATGCGCCCGGAGAGCCTGACCGCGGCCGCCGCCCGCCTGCACCGCATCGCGCCGATCGTGCCCGAGTTCCTGCCCTGGTACCTGCGCTCGGCCGTGCGTCTGGGCGGGGGTGTCGCGCCCGTGCTGCCGACCCCGGTCGTGCCGATCGCGCGGCGGGCGCTGCGCGACATGGTCGGGCACCTCGTGGTCGACGCGCGTCCCGCCAAGCTCGGCCCCGCGATCGAGCGGCTGCGTGCCTCGGGCTCGCGGCTCAACCTCAACCTGCTGGGCGAGGCGGTGCTGGGCGAGGCCGAGGCGCAGCGCCGGCTCGACGGCATCCACGAGCTCATCCGCCGCGCCGACGTGGACTACGTGTCGGTCAAGGTGTCGGCCATCATGAGCCGCATCTCGATGTGGGGGTTCGACGCCGTCGTCGACCGCGTGGTGCAGCGTCTGCTGCCGCTGTACCTGACCGCGGCGGACGACGGCACCTTCATCAACCTCGACATGGAGGAGTACCGCGACCTTGACCTCACGATCGCGGTGTTCACGCGGCTGCTGGAGGATCCGCGGCTGGCGCGGCTGGAGGCCGGCATCGTGCTGCAGGCCTACCTGCCCGACGCGCTGCCCGCGCTGCAGGAGCTGACCGCGTGGGCGCAGGACCGCGTGGCCCACGGGGGCGCCCGCATCAAGGTGCGGCTCGTGAAGGGCGCGAACCTCGCCATGGAGCACGTCGAGGCGCGGCTGCACGGCTGGACCCCCGCGACCTACGACACCAAGCTCGACACCGACGCGAACTACCTCCGCTGCCTGGACTGGGCGCTCACGCCCGCGCACACCTCCGCCGTGAAGCTGGGGATCGCCGGGCACAACCTGTTCGGCATCGCCTACGCCTGGCTGCTCGCGGGCGAGCGCGGCGTGCGCGATGCGATCGAGTTCGAGATGCTGCTCGGGATGGCGCAGGGCCAGGTGCGGGCCGTGTCGCGCGAGGTCGGGCCGGTGCTGCTGTACGTGCCCGTGGTCGCCCCGGCCGAGTTCGACGTGGCCATCAGCTACCTGGTGCGGCGGCTGGAGGAGAACGCGTCGTCCGACAACTTCCTGTCCGCGGCCTTCCGGCTCCACGAGGACGAGGGGCTGTTCGCCCGGGAGCGCGACCGGTTCCTCGACGCCCTCGACCGTTCCACGGACGCGACCCTGCTCCGCGGACCGCGCCGCACGCAGGACCGGCTCGCACCCGTGCACGAGTCGGTCCGCCCGACCGCCGCGCCCCCGATCCCCGAGGCCGACCTGACGCAGGCGGTGCTGGGCATCGCCCGCGGCACCGACGGCGCGGACACCGGGGCCTTCCTGGAGACGGCGGTGTACGCGGCCCGCGAGCGCGGGGAGGACACGGGCGGCGCTCCGGGCTTCACCAACACGCAGGACACCGACCTCGCGCTGCCCGCCAACCGGGAGTGGGCCGACGGGATCCGCGGTCGCCTGGCCGATTCGACCGTGGGGGAGGCCGTGCTCGCCGCCGCCAGGGTCGACGACGCCGACGAGCTCGGGCGCCTCGTGCGGGGCGTGCGATCCGCTGCCGCGTCGTGGGGCTCGCGTCCGGCGGCGGAGCGCGCGGAGGTGCTGCTGCGGGCCGCCGCCGCGCTCGACGGTCGGCGTGGGGAGCTGATCGAGGTGGCCGCGGCGGAGACCGGAAAGGTGTTCGCCGAGGCCGACGTGGAGGTCAGCGAGGCCGTCGACTTCGCCCGCTACTACGCCTCCACGTGCCGCGAGCTCGACGCGATCTCCGGTGCCGTGTTCGAGCCGGCGCGCGTGACCGTGGTCGCGCCGCCCTGGAACTTCCCGCTGGCGATCCCGGCCGGAGGAGTGCTCGCCGCGCTCGCCGCCGGCTCGGGGGTCGTGCTCAAGCCCGCCCCGCAGGCGCGACGCTGCGCCGCCGCGCTCGCCGAGGCCCTGTGGGAGGGCGGCGTGCCGCGCGAGGTGCTCGCCCTGGTCGACATCGAGGAGGGCGAGCTCGGACGGGCGCTGATCACCGACGAGGCCGTGGACCGCGTGATCCTCACCGGCTCGTGGGAGACGGCGGCGCTCTTCCGCTCGTGGCGCCCCGACCTGCCGCTGCTCGCCGAGACCAGCGGCAAGAACGCCATGATCATCACGCCGTCCGCCGACCTCGATCTGGCCGTCGCCGACCTGGTCAAGAGCGCCTTCGGGCACGCGGGGCAGAAGTGCTCCGCCGCCTCCCTCGCGATCCTCGTCGGCCCGGTCGGCCGTTCGCAGCGCTTCGCCCGGCAGCTCGCCGACGCGGTCCGCTCCCTGCGGGTGGGCTGGCCGGCGGATCCGTCGGCCGAGGTGGGCCCCGTGATCGAGCAGCCGCAGGGCAAGCTCGCCTGGGCGCTCAGCGAGCTGGAGGGCGACGAGCGGTGGCTGATCGAGCCCGCCCCCGTGGACGGCGACGAGAGCGGACGGCTGTGGCGGCCCGGCGTGCGCGTGGGCGTGCAGCCGGGGTCGCGCTTCCACCTCGAGGAGTTCTTCGGCCCGGTGCTCGGCATCATGCACGCGCCCACGCTCGCGCGCGCGATCGAACTGCAGAACGCGGTCGCGTACGGCCTCACGGCCGGGCTCCACACGCAGGACCCCGACGACCTGTCGCTCTGGCTCGACCGGGTGCAGGCGGGCAACCTCTACGTCAACCGCGGCACCACGGGGGCGATCGTGCAGCGGCAGCCCTTCGGCGGCTGGAAGCGGTCGTCGGTCGGACCCGGTGCGAAGCCGGGCGGCCCGAACCACCTGATCGGCCTCGGCACGTGGCGCTCGCAGCCCGGGGGCGCGGCATCGAGCACCCTGCACCTGCGGGGACTCGACTCGCGCATCACGGCGCTCATCGAGTCGGCGCAGCCGTCGCTGGCGTACGAGGCCTTCGAGTGGCTGCGGCGCGCGGCCCTGTCGGATGCCCTGGCCTGGGACCGTGAGTTCGGGCGGGTGCGCGACGTGTCGCGGCTGGAGGTGGAGCGCAACCTGTTCCGCTACCGCCCGGGGCACGTGGAGATCAGGGCGACCGAGGACGCACGCCTGCAGGACGTGCTGCGGGTCGTGATCGCGGGGGTCCGCGCGGGGGCGGGCTTCGTACTCTCCACCCCGGTGGGGCTCCCGGCCGGGGTGCGGCACGCGCTGGGCGACCTCGACGCGGTGGTCTTCCTGGAGTCGGACGAGGAGTGGATGCAGCGCCTGCTGCCCGCGGAGGAGGAGCCGGCGGAGGGCGCGAGCGCGGGCGCGCGGTACGACCGGGTGCGTCTGGTGGGCGGCCGGGAGGCGGTCGCGACGCTGCGGGCGTCGCTGGCGGCGGCGACCGCGGGCGACCCCGACCTGGCGGTGTACGACGCGGAGGTGACCGCGGCCGCCCGCATCGAGCTGCTCCCGTTCGTGCACGAGCAGTCGATCTCCATCACGGCGCACCGCTACGGCAACCTCGACCCCTGGAGTGCTCCCGTCATCTGACCCCGCCCCCGCCCGCCGCGCCCACCGGCGCGGGGTCGAAAAGGTGCGTTCCGCGGGCGTGTCCGGCGCGTCTTCGATCCGGCACCGCCGGGCGTGTAAAAGATTCTTGACACGAGCATCCGCCGCGCATAGCCTCATGTCAAGGATCCTTTACATTCGGAGGGCGTCATGGTCTACGAGGAACGCAATGTCTGGGCGGGGCTCATCATCAGCCCGATCGTGCTCGTCGCCTACGTGGTGCTCGTGCTGCAGCAGGCGGCGGGCGGGCCGCTCACCGCGGTCGACTGGTTCCCGCTCATGCTCTGGAGCATCGGCGGCGGCATCGTCGGCACCATCCTGCTCAGCGTCGCCTGGGGCATCCTCGCCGGGATGCGCGACCCCGACGGCGTCGGCCGCTCCGACATCCGCGACCGCGACATCGGCCGCATGGGCGCCCGCGTGGAGCAGGCGTTCGTGGCGATCGCCGGACTCGGCGTGATCGTGCTGTGCGGGATCGGAGCCGACGTCTTCTGGATCGCGAACACGATGTTCCTCGGGTTCTTCGTGGCCGCGGTGGTCGGCGGCATCGCCCGGGTGATCGCCTACCGGCGGGGGCTCGTGTGATGGTCAAGCCCACCCTCGTCTCCAACAGCATCCGCGCCCACCGCGAGCGGGCAGGGCTCACCCAGGCCGAGCTCGCCAAGACCGTCGGCGTGACGCGCCAGACGCTCATCGCGATCGAGCAGCAGAAATACTCGCCCACGCTCGAGCTCGCGTTCCAGATCGCTCGCGCCTTCGGCGTCGGGCTCGACGAGCTGTTCTCCTATCCGAGCGCCCCCGGAGGTGCCGCATGACCGCCCGCATGGCCGCCTGGCGTCGCGAGACCTACGGCCCCGCCGACGGAGTCGCGCTCGAACGCCTCCCCCTGCCGCAGCCGCACCACGGCGAGGTGCTGCTCCGCGTGCGGGCCACCGCGCTCAATGCGGGCGACGTGCGGCTGCTGCTCGGCGATCCGCTGCTCGTGCGACCGGCGTTCGGGCTCACCCGGCCGAAGCATCCCGTGCGCGGCATGGAGGTCGTCGGCACGGTCGTGGGCGTCGGGCCCGACGTGGTGGGCGCCGAGCTCGACGAGCACGTGGTCGGCGAGCTCGTGGGCGGCGGAGGTCTCGCGGAGTACGTGCGGGTGCCGGCCGCCCGGCTCGTGCCGCTGCCGCCGGGCGTGGAGCCCGAGGTCGCCGCCACGCTCCCGGTCGCCGGGGGCACGGCGTGGCAGGCGCTCGACCTCGGCGGGGTCGGACTGCACGGCGGCACCCCGCGGGTGCTGGTGATCGGGGCGTCGGGCGGGGTCGGCACGTTCGCGGTGCAGCTCGCCGCGCTGCGCGGGGCCGAGGTGTGGGCGTCGTGCCGCGACCGCAACCAGCCGCTGATCGAACGCCTCGGGGCCGTGCGCACGTTCGACCACCGGGTCACGCCCCTGCGCGAGCTGCCCGCGGGGCACTTCGACGCGATCATCGACGTCGCGGGCGGCATCCCGCTGCGGCAGCTGCAGCGACTGGTGGTGCCCGGCGGTCGCGTGGTGCTGGTCACCGGCGACGGCGGGCCCGTGCTGGGTCCGATCCCGCGCATGCTGAGGGCGGTCGTGCTGTCGCTCGGATCGCGGCGCATCCGCCCGCTCGCGGCGACGCCCCGGCCCGAGGTGCTCGCCCGGCTGCTCGAGCTCGTGGCGGATGGCAGCCTCGTGCCGGTGATCGCCGAGACCTACGACTTCGCCGAGGCCGGGGCCGCGCTCGCCCGGCTGCAGGAGGGGCACGTGGTCGGAAAGCTGGTCGTGCGCGGCACCTGAGCGCGGCGGCGCGGGATCTGGCGGGCGGTCAGGCGCGGGTGGCACAATGGTCACCGGCGTGCCCGAGTCGCATCTTCCCCGCACCCGCTCCCGCGCGAGCGACGGGTCGAAGGACCGCCGGGCCCCTGGACAGCGTCCGCCGCGCCCGTTCACACGAGGAGCATCCATGTCGACGCCGGAGACCGCCGTCACCACCGCCCCTGCGCGCACCGCGCACCGCCGCCACTACCTGATGTGCCGTCCAGAGCACTTCACGGTGAACTACTCGATCAACCCGTGGATGGAGCCGGCCAAGCCGACCGACACGGCCCGTGCGGTCGAGCAGTGGCAGAAGCTGTACGACCTGTACGTCGAGCTGGGCCACGAGGTCGAGCTGATCGAGCCGCTCGCCGGATACCCCGACATGGTCTACACGGCCAACGGCGGCTTCCTGATCGACGGCCGCGCGTACGTGCCCGAGTTCCGCTTCGTCGAGCGTCAGGGCGAGGCCCCGGCGTTCGCCGACTGGTTCCGCGCCAACGGCTACGACACGGTGCTGCCCGAAGAGGTCAACGAGGGTGAGGGCGACTTCCTGCTGGTGGGTGACGTGATCCTCGCCGGCACCGGTTTCCGCTCCACGGGCGACAGCCACCGCGAGGTGGGTGAGGTGTTCGGCCGCGAGGTCGTGTCGCTCAACCTCGTCGACCCGCGCTTCTACCACCTCGACACCGCCATCGCGGTGCTCGACCCGGTGCAGGGCGTGGAGAACGGCGGCCCGGAGCGCGCCAACATCGCCTACCTGCCCGGTGCCTTCGACGACGCCAGCCGGGCCGAGCTCGAGCGGCGCTTCCCGGACGCGATCCTGGTGTCCGACGAGGACGGCGCGGTGTTCGGCCTCAACTCGTCCAGCGACGGCTACAACGTGATCATCTCGCCGCGCGCGAAGGGCTTCGAGCAGCAGCTGCGCGAGCGCGGGTACAACCCGATCACGGTCGACCTGTCCGAGCTGCTGCTCGGCGGCGGCGGCATCAAGTGCTGCACGCTCGAACTGCGCGGTGCGAAGTGACCGCGGTCGAGCCGGTGACCGCGGCGGCCGCTGAGGCCACGGCGCACGCGGAGCCGCACGTCGCGCACAACTACCACCCGCTGCCGGTCATGATCGCGCGGGGCGAGGGCGCGTGGGTCACCGACGTGGAGGGCAAGCGCTACCTCGACCTGCTCGCCGCCTACTCGGCCGTGAACTTCGGTCACCGCCACCCCGCCCTGGTCGCCGCCCTCACGGAGCAGCTCGGCCGCGTGACCCTGGTGAGCCGGGCGTTCCAGAGCGACACGCTCGAGCCCTTCGCCGCGGCGCTCGCCGAGCTGTGTGGCAAGGAGCTCGTGCTCCCGATGAACACCGGCGCCGAGGCCGTGGAGACCGGCATCAAGGTCGCCCGCGCGTGGGGCTACCGCGTGAAGGGCATCCCCGAGGGCGAGGCGCGCATCGTGGTGGCCAACGGCAACTTCCACGGGCGCACGACCACCATCGTGAGCTTCAGCGACGACGAGACCGCGCACGACGACTTCGGCCCCTACACGCCGGGCTTCGACCGGGTGCCGTTCGCCGACGCCGACGCCATCGAGGCCGCGATCACGGAGAACACCGCGGCCGTGCTGGTCGAGCCGATCCAGGGCGAGGCCGGGGTCGTGATCCCGCCGGAGGGCTACCTGCGCCGCATCCGCGAGATCTGCGACGCGAAGAACGTGCTGTTCATCGCCGACGAGATCCAGGCGGGACTGGGCCGGGTGGGCGAGACGTTCGCGTGCGACCGCGAGGGCGTCGTGCCCGACCTGTACCTGCTCGGCAAGGCGCTCGGCGGCGGCATCCTCCCGGTGTCGGCCGTGGTGGGCGACCGCGACGTGCTGGGCGTGATCCGCCCGGGCGAGCACGGGTCGACGTTCGGCGGAAACCCGCTCGCGGCGGCGGTCGGGCTGCGCGTGGTGGAGATGATGCAGACGGGCGAGTTCCAGGAGCGCGCACGGGCTCTGGGTGCGCACCTGGAGGCCGCGCTGCAGCCGCTCATCGGCCACGGCGTGACTGCGGTGCGCATCGCGGGGCTGTGGGCCGGCGTCGACATCGACCCGGCGATCGGGACGGGCCGGGCGGTCGCGGAGAAGCTGTCCGAGCGGGGTGTGCTCGTGAAGGACACGCACGGCCAGACCATCCGCATCGCCCCGCCGCTCGTGATCCGCGCGACCGAGCTCGACTGGGCGGTCGAGCAGCTCAAGCTCGTGCTGGCGGGCTGAGCCCCTCACACGCACGCGAAGGATCCGCGGACGGGCACCGGTCTCCGGTCGTCCCGTCCGCGGTTCCGTCTGCGGGAGCGCTCAGGCCGGCGGGTTGTCCGGGTCGAGCGTCTTCAGGGTGTCCTCCTCGGCGGGGTTGTCCGCGTCGAGGCCGTCCTCCGTGTTCTCCGAGCCGCCGAGCGGGGCGTGACCGGGGCCGGAGCTGCCCTGGATCGCGCCGCCGGTCGACTCGCCGCGGGAGCTGTCGCCCTGGATCGCGCCGCCGGTGCCGTCGCCCTGGCCATCCTCCTGGGGCACGTCGACGTCGGGCGCGCCCTCGGCCGGGTCCTGGGGGTGGGGGGTGCTCATGTTGTCGTCCATGGCCCGACCGTACGGCGCGGGGCGGATGACGCGGAGGGCGTTGACAAAACGCCGCGGTCGTCACTCGCCGTCGTCGCGGCGCACCGTGCGGATCGGCGTGGTCACGGTCGCCTTCTCGGTGAAGTCGACCGGTTCGACGGGCTGCACGACCCGCAGCGGCCGCGTCTCGTCGAGGGTGAGCAGGAAGCGGCTGGTCTCGTGCCGGTGCAGGCGCCCGGAGGTGAGCACCCACAGCACGCCGATCGCGCACGCGACGAAGCCCGCCGTGCCGCCCAGCATGATCGCGGCGCGCGGGCCGAACGTGTCGGCGACCCACCCGGCGATCGGCGCGCCGACCGGGGTCGAACCCATGATCACGGCCATGTACAGCGCCAGCACGCGTCCGCGCAGCGCCGGGTCGGTCGTGATCTGCACGTACCCGTTCGCCGTGGTCAGCAGCGTCACGATCATGAAGCCCGTGAAGGTGAGGGTCACGGCGTAGGCGAGGTAGCTCGGCATGGCGGCCGACACGAACGCGGCGATGCCGAACCCGCCCGCGGCGAGGATCACGACCCGCACGCGGGCGGTGTCGCGGCGGGCGGCGAGCAGCGCGCCGATCAGCGAGCCGATCGCGAGCACCGAGCTGAGCACCCCGTAGCCGTCGGCTCCCGCACCGAACTCGAGGGCCATGGTGGAGGCGAAGATCGGGAAGTTCATGCCGAACGCGCCGATCAGGAACACCGTCACGAACACGACCTTGAGGTCGCTGCGCGCCCACACGTAGCGGAAGCCCTCGGCCAGCCCGCCCCGGTTGCGGTGCTTGGGCCGCGGGGCGAGCAGGTTCGCGCGCATCAGCAGCAGGGCCAGGATCATCGCGAGGAAGGTGGCGGCGTTGGCGATGAACACCCACCCGGAGCCGATCGCGACGATGAGGAGGCCGCCCACGGCCGGGCCCACCATGCGGGCGAGGTTGAACGAGGCGGAGTTGAGGGCGACCGCGTTCGAGGTGTCGGCGGCGGAGACCATGTCGGACACGAAGGCCTGGCGGGCCGGGGCGTCGAACGCGTTGACGATGCCGAAGCCGAGCGCGAAGGCGAACATCATCGGCAGCGTCATGACGCCGGCCAGCAGCAGCGAGCCGACGGCGATCGCCAGCGCGAGCAGCGAGCCCTGCGTGGCGAGCAGGATGCGGCGGCGGTCGAAGCGGTCGGCCACCCAGCCGGTGAGGCTCACGAGCACGAGGGGCGGCCCGAACTGGAGGGCCATCGTGATGCCCATCGCGGTCGCGTCGTTGTCGGTGAGCTCGGTCAGCACGACCCAGTCCTGCGCGGTGGCCTGCATCCAGCCGCCGACGTTGGAGACCAGGGCGCCCGCGAACCAGATGCGGTAGTTGATGTTCGCGAACGAGCGGAACATGGCGCTCATCGTTCGACCACCCTCCGCATCAGGGCGCTCGCATCGCGCAGGATCGCGAGCTCGGCCTCGGTGTAGTCGACCTCGCGGAGCATGTCGGCCAGCAGCTCGTCGCGGCGGCGGATGGTCTCGACCACGATCTCGGCGCCGGCGGGCGTGATGTCGACCTGCACGCGCCGGCGGTCGTCCTCGTCGGGCGTGCGGGCGACGTAGCCCTGCTCCTCGAGCCCGTTGACGATGCTGGTCATGGAGGGGGCGGTCACGCGCTCGCGCTCGGCGAGGGTGGAGATCGTGCGCCGGCCGTTCATGCGCAGATCGGCGAGCACGGCGAGCTGGGTGTCGCTCATGGTGTCGGCGGCGCGGGCGCAGCGGAGGCGGCGGGCGAGCCGGAACGTGGCCAGGCGCAGGTCTGTGGCGGTGAGGGCGAGGAGATCATCGGGCGCAGACATACTTAGTTAGTCTATCTAATATTCGGGCGTCGTGGGCGGGCCGTCGCGCATCCACCCGGCAGAATGGACGGGTGACCCGTACCCTCGCTCTCGAACTCGCCGTCCAGGACCCCGCCGGAGTGCGCATCGCCGCAGAGATCGGCGCCGCCCGTGTCGAGCTCGCCACGGCCCTCGCGCTCGGCGGCCTCACCCCCTCGCCCGGGACCGTGGAGCTCGCGCTCGCCGCCGCCGCCGACGGCCCCGAGGTGCACGTGCTGATCCGTCCGCGCGCCGGCGACTTCCACTACGACGCCGACGAGCTCGCGGTCGCCGAGCGCGACGTGCGCCACGCGATCGCCGCGGGGGCCGCGGGCGTCGTGATCGGCGTGCTCGACGCCGCCGGCCGCCTCGACCG
>NZ_SSDQ01000159.1:0-315 GCF_004794315.1 Microbacterium sp. PF5
ATTATATGGATCAAAACCTTGTAGATATCATAGAGGGAGCTAATCCACCTACTACTAATCTCAAACCAAATAAAACACTATGGCGTGATATTAGCAATGGTAAGCCTGGTATTTTAAAAATATGGACAGGCACAGCGTGGGAGCCTGTCGTCCCTGATACAGGACCATTACAGCAAAGTATTAAAGATGTTAAGGAAGAGATTGAAACAGCTAAAACGGAGTTAAATAAAAAGGTTCAAAGTGTGGAAGGTAAAGCGCAAGAGATAGCTGGACAAATAGTGGAGGTTCAAAAGCAAGTTAATGGTAAAGTGGATC
>NZ_SSDQ01000160.1:0-4590 GCF_004794315.1 Microbacterium sp. PF5
GGGGGAGGCTCGGCCGGTTCGGGCGGCTGGGTGCGGCCGCACGGCGGGGCCCGCAGCTCCAGCTACGGACCCCGCACGTCGATCTGCGGCCCTCGGGGCTGCTCGTCGAGCTTCCACTACGGCGCCGACCTGGCGAACGGCTGCGGTGCCGCGATCTACGCCGCGAACTCCGGCACCGTGGACTACGCCGGATCGAACGGCAACTACGGCAACTACGTGCGCATCCAGCACGGCGGCGGCGTGAGCACGGGCTACGCGCACATCAAGAACGGCGGCATCATCGTGCGCCGCGGCCAGTGGGTCAACGCGGGCCAGGTCATCGCGTACGCCGGAGACACCGGCCGTTCGTTCGGCTGCCACTTGCACTTCGAGGTGTACATCAACGGCGGGTACACGAACCCCGTCCGCTTCATGGAGGACCGCGGCGTCTACGTCTGACCCCGCGGAGGCGCGGCGATCCACCCGGTGGCGGGCCCTCTGCGCAGCCCGCCTGCCACTCGGATACGAAGGCGGAGCAGCGGCCGCGTTACTGAGGTTTATGGGTGCTAAACCTCAGTAACGATCGCGTTACTGAGCTTTACGGATGCTAAACCTCAGTAACGCCCCCGCGTCAGCCCACGCTGACCGGGCGCGAGCCGAGCTGGAGCACGGTCGGCGCGCCGCAGCAGCCGCCTCCGGCCTCGGCGTCGAACCCGCCCGCACCGCCGCACACCCCGGTGGCGGGGAGCACGAGCTCATCGCGCGCGGCGGCCTCGTGGTCGCCCGCGAGGTGCGCGACCACGCTCCGGACCTGTTCGAAGCCGGTCAGTGCGAGGAACGTCGGCGCCCGGCCGTACGACTTGGCGCCGACGACGAACAGGTCCTGTTCGGGCTGGGCGAGCTGTCGCGCACCGGTGGCGGGCACGGAGCCGCACGAGTGGATGTTGGGGTCGATGTCGGCGGCGATGCCGGCGACGGCGTCGAGGGTGGGGTCGAGGGCGATGCGCACCTCGCGCAGGAAGCTCGTGTCGGGCCGGAACCCGGTGAGCGCGAACACCTGGGCGACCCCGGCGATCTCGCGGCCGTCCTCCGCGTGCACCGAGAGCGTGTCGCCGTGGGAGGCGAGCTCGGCGACGCGGAACCCGGTGACGAGCTCGACCGTCCCGGCGTCGACCACCTCGCGCGCGCGGCGGCCGAGGGCGGCGCGCTCGGCGAGGTCGTCGGCGTCACCTCCGCCGAAGGTGTGCCCTGTGCTGCCGCGCCGCAGGAGCCAGGTGACGCGGGTGCCCGGCTCGCGGCGGGCCAGGTCGGCGAGGCGGAGCGCGGTGTGCGTCGCGGAGTGCCCGGCCCCCACGACCACGACGTGCCGCCCGGCGAACGCGGACACGTCGTCGGGGATCCGGTACGAGACCCGGTCGGCGGCTGCGGTCTCGCCCAGGGCGGGGAAGCCGTCGGCGCCCGCGGGGTTGGGAAGGCCCCAGGTGCCGCTCGCGTCGATGACCGCTCGGGCGACGATGCGGCCCTCCACGCCCTGGCGGTCTCGCGTGTGGACGACGAACGGCTGCGCCGCGCGGCCGCTGTCCACGACCCGGTCTCGTCCCTGTCGGGCGATCCCGGTGACGGTGGTCGCGTAGCGCACCCGCTCGCCCAGGCTCGCGGCGAGGGGCGCGAGGTAGCCCTCGACCCATTCGGCGCCGGTGGGGTACCCGCGGCTCGGCGCGACCCAGCCGGTGGGTTCGAGCAGGCGGCGCGCCGCCGCGTCGGTCAGCTCGGGCCACGCGGAGAACAGGCGCACGTGCCCCCATTCCGCCACGGCGGCCCCGGCGGCGTCGCCGCGTTCCACGACGATCGCGTCGAGACCGCGCTCGGTCAGGTGGGCGGCGGCGGCGAGGCCCTGCGGGCCGGCTCCGATGACGACGACGGGTAGTGCGGACATCCGATGCTCCTCGTATCGATGAATATCAATACGAGGAGCATCACGGATCTATCGAAGAATGTCAATACGTGAGAGACTGGACTGGTGAGTCTCCCCACCGTGATCGACCAGACCGCGTGCTGCGTGCCGCGGGTGACCTCCGCCCTCACGCCGCACGACGCCGAGCGGGCGGCGCGCGTGTTCAAGGCGATGGGCGATCCGACCCGGGTCCTGCTGCTGTCGCTCATCGCGGGCAGCCCGGAGGGGGAGGCGTGCATCTGCGACCTCACCGAGCCCGTCGGGCTGTCGCAGGCGACCGTGTCGCACCACATGAAGCTGCTCGCCGAGGCGGGACTGGTCACGCGTGAGCAGCGCGGGCGGTGGGCGTACTTCGCGCTGAACGAGGAGGTGCTCCGCGCCGCCGCCGACGCGCTGCGCCCGGCCTGACGCTCCGCCCGCTCCACCAAGCCGTACGAGACGGGAGGGTCCCCGACGCGCGGCGGACCCTCCCGTGCGACCCCGCGGGATCAGCGCTTGAGGTTGGTCAGCTCCTGCAGCACCTCGTCGCTCGTGGTGATGATGCGTGCGTTCGCCTGGAAACCGCGCTGGGCCACGATGAGGTTCGTGAACTCCTGCGACAGGTCGACGTTCGACATCTCCAGCGCGCCGCTGATGATGCCGCCCAGGCCCGCGGTCCCGGCCTGACCGAGCTCGGGCTGACCCGAGTTGCCGCTCGGACGGAACTGCGAGGAGCCGACCTTCTCGAGTCCGCCGGGGTTGACGAAGCCGGCGAGCGCGATGCGGGCGAGCACCTGGGTGTCGCCGTTGCTGAACGTGCCGACCAGGCTGCCGTCGTTGGTCAGCGCGTAGGAGGCGAGCGTGCCGGCCGGCTTGCCGTTCTGCTCCTTGAGGGCGAGATCGCTCACGTCGGCGAAGCCGGTCACGGCGGACAGGTCGACCGTGATGCCGCCCGACACGATGCTGCCCGCGCCGTTCTGCTTCCCGTCGGTGAAGGTGAGCGAGGTCGTGGCGCCGGCGCCGTCGGCCACGTCCCACCCGGTCGCGGTGCGGGTGAACGTGAGGCGCAGCGTGGTGGCGGCGCCGTCGGCGTCGTAGGTCTTGATGTCGCGGACGAGGGTCTCACCCACGGCGGCACCCGAGGGCAGGTTCCCGGTGGCGCGGGCGGTCGTGGTGGCCGCGGCGGGGCTCAGCGCTCCGACCGGGAGGGTGATGTCGCCGATGCCCTGGCCGGGAACGATCGCGCCGTTCTGCGCCGTCCAGCCCTGCACGAGCGCGCCGCCCGCGCCGACCAGGCGACCGGTCGCGTCGAACGTGAAGCCGCCGTTGCGGGTGTACAGGGTCTCGCCGCCCGACCGCACCACGAAGAAGCCGTCGCCCGAGATCATCAGGTCGGTGGGCACACCGGTCGGCTGCGGGGCACCGCCGGCGAAGTTGGTGCTGATGCCGGCGACCTGCACGCCGAGGCCCACCTGGGCGGGGTTCTGACCGCCCTGGGCCTGCTGCGGCAGCATCGAGTTGCGCAGCAGCTGCGACAGCGAGTCCTGGAACTGCACGGACGACGCCTTGAAGCCGGTCGTGTTGACGTTGGCGATGTTGTTGCCCGTCACGTCGAGCATGGTCTGGTGCGAGCGGAGGCCGGAGATTCCGGAGAAGAGCGAGCGGAGCATGGTGATGCCTTTCTGGGGAGAGGGGTCAGGCAGCGGAGCCGGGAGCGAGGGAGACGCCGGAGACGGCGTCGAGGGGGATGGAGACGTCGCCGATCATGACGAGCGGCACCGCCCCCTTGTAGGACACCGCGGTGACGATGCCCTTCTTGGTGGTGCCGTCGGCGTCGACGTACTGCGCCTCGCGCCCGATCAGCGCGGCGGCGGTCTGGCGCATGCTGAGCGCGAAGTTCTCGGTGGTGGTCGTCGACAGCGCGGTGAGCTGCTCCATCGAGGCGAGCTGCGTGGTCTGCGAGATCATCTCGTTGGTGTTCATGGGCGAGCTGGGATCCTGATTGGTCAGCTGTGTCACGAGCAGCTTCAGGAACACCTCGGAGTCGAGGCTCTTCTTGCGCTCGGACGCGGGGGTGGTGCTGCCCGTCTGCACGCCGGACGCGGGTGTGCTGCCCGGGGGGATCGTGCCGGGGATGGAGTCGACCGTGGTCATGGGGTCCTCTCTGATCAGGCGTAGACGTCGATGCCGCCGTGCGGCGGGGCGGTCGGGACGGGCGGCGGTGGTGCGGGCGAGGTCGACGGCAGGGGCCGCGCGGCCGCGGACTGCCGGTCGGTGCCCTGGCCCCCGGCGGCGCCCTGGCCTCCGGTGGTGCCCTGGCCTCCGGCGGAGGGGCCCTGCGGGGTGGACGAGCCGGGGCCGTCCGACGACGAGGCGAGACTCAGGGTGGCCTGGGGCGCGGCGACGGCGAGGTCGCGGCGGAGGTCGGCGAGGATCGCCCGCAGCGCCTCGCGGCCGAGCTCACCGGGCGCCTGCAGCTCGATGCGGATCGCGGCGCCGGAGATATGGGCGCGCACGGTCACCGGTCCCAGGTTCTCGGGCGACACCGTGAGCGTGATCCGGTGGTCGCCGTCGGACGCGCGGGCGAGCGAGACCACGGGCGCCGACAGCTGCGGCAGGAGCGGGGTCCGTGCCGCGGCGGCGGGCGCGGCGGCGGGTGGAGCGGCGGCGCGCCCGCC
>NZ_SSDQ01000161.1:0-12130 GCF_004794315.1 Microbacterium sp. PF5
TCGGGCGCGGAGCACGGCCCGCAGCGCCTCGCGCCCGAGCCAGGAGCCGCTGCCGAGGTCGCCGAGCTCCGGGCCCCAGCCGTCGATCAGCCGCGCGCCGTCCGCATCGATGCCGAGGGCCGCGGCGCCGGTGCCCGCGATGAGCAGCACGCCCGCTCCCCCGTCGAGTGCTCCGGCGTGGGCGGTCACGACGTCGGAGGCGACCGCGACGCGGGCCCCGGTGCGCGCCGCGAGCAGACCGGCGAGCTCGACGGCCGCGTCCGGCGCGAACCACGCGCCGGCCGCTCCGACGCCGATCGCATCGAGCCGCGGGAGCCCGTCCAGCAGCGGGAGGATGGCGTCGAGGGCCGCGGTCACGCCGCCGGCGGACGCCAGACCCGGGGCGCCGAGGCCCGAGCGCTCCACGCGCGGTTCCGCGTGCACGACGACGCGGCAGCGGGACTTGCCGAGATCGACGGTGGCGGTCGGCGGGGCGCTCATCGGCTCTCCTCGGGGACGCGGTGGAAGTAACGAAAAGAGACTACATGCGAAGTAGACTCACTGAAAAGAATTTACCATTCTTGTCACGACCCCCGTCACGACATACTTGAGAATCCCACATCCCCGGAGGACCGATTGAGCATCCAGTCGACGATCGAAGCGGCCGCATCGACGCTGCCGCCCTCGCTCGCCCGCATCGCGACCGTGGTCCGCGAGAACCCCTCGATCGTGATCGACAAGACCATCAACGAGCTCGCCGAGGAGTGCCAGACCTCGGTCGCCTCCGTCGTGCGGTTCTGCCGCGCCATCGGCTTCAGCGGCTACGCCCCGCTGCGCATGGCCCTCGCGACCGAGCTCGGCAAAGAGGCCGCGCAGTTCTCGGCCCGCGGCGCCTTCGGCTCGGAGATCTCCGACGAGGACACGCTGCAGGAGGCGGTGTCGAAGCTCGCGGCGCTGGAGCTCCTGGCCATCGAGGAGACCGTCGCCCAGCTCGACTTCGACGTGCTCGAAGCCGCCATCGACGCGATCGACGGCGCCGACCGCATCCTGCTGTACGGCATCGGCGCGAGCCAGTTCGTGGCGGAGGACCTCGCGCACAAGCTGCTGCGCGTCGGCCGCAACGCGCACGTGCTCGCCGATCCGCACGAGGCCGTCGCGGCGACCGTGCTGCACGCGGCCCCCACCGTGGCGATCGGCTTCTCGCACGCGGGGTCGACGATCGAGACCGTGCGGTTCCTGGAGACGGCGCGCGCGAACGGCGCCGCGACCGTCGCCGTCACCTCGGCCAAGGACTCCCCGCTCGCGCACGCCGCCGATCACGCGCTGTTCACCGAGGTGCGGGAGTCGGCCTTCCGCGCCGGAGCCATGGTCAGCCGCATCGCGCAGCTCACCCTGGTCGACTGCCTGTTCATCGGCGTGGCCAAGCGGCGCTACGCCGAGACCGTCGACGCCCTGCGCCGCACCCGCCAGGCCACGCACGCCCTGCGCGACTGATCGCGCCGTCGCGCCTCAGCCGCGTCCGATCGAGCCCGCCGTGCGCAGGAACACGATGATCCAGCTGAAGATCAGCACCGCCGCGATCAGCTCCACGGCCGTGAGGTTGTAGTACCCCACCGCGAAGAACGCGCCGAGCAGCACGATCACCAGCACGTACGCCCAGCCGAGCCCGACGAACACCCGCGGGATGGCGGGCAGGAACCACGGCAGCCCGACCACGACCACGGCGAACACCACGGCCATGCCCGTCGCGACCGTGTTGTGCAGCAGGAAGAACTCGTCCACCGGGAAGAGCCCGACGCACGCGAGGAAGATGCCCATCAGGATCAGGCCGCCGCGAACCACGAGGCGTCCGCGCCGCTCGGCCTGATCGTCGGCGGGCAGCCCGGCCGTGGCATACCGCGCGATCGTCGTGACCATCACCCCCGCGATCACCAGCGTCGCGTTGAACGCGACCGAGGCGCTGTTGCTGCTCATCCCGAGCGCCGACAGGTTGTCGCGCCACCAGTGCACGTCGCTCGACGCCAGCATGCTCGCGAACGCCCCGACCACGAGGAACACCGCCAGCACGAGCGACAGCACCATCGGCGTGAGGGCCACCGCGCTGAGGAACGACACGTACGCGGTCAGCGCGAAGGCCACCGCCATCAGGATCGCGCCGGGGAACGGGAACACCGGGGCATCCACGAAGCTGCGCTCCAGCAGTTCCGCGATGCCCAGCCAGCCCAGGTAGGCGATCGCGGCGTGGGCGAAGGCGATCGCGAGCAGGTCGTACCAGCGCAGCCGGTCGCCCGGCACGCTGAAGCCGTCGCGCACGGCGGTGGGGTCGGGCTGCTCCGGCCGCACCGCCAGGCGCCCCAGAGCGAACGCGAGCGCCGCGGTGGCCGCGCCTCCGTACGCCGCGAACACGCCGATCGACCCGGTGCCGCTGATCGACAGCTGATGGCCCCAGAACACCGGCAGCGCCACGACGAACCCGAGCACCAGGAACGCCGCGCCCACGATGAGGGCCGTCGCCTCGTACACCGCTTCCGGTGTGCCCGGTCCGCGCACCTGGCGCAGCACCCGCAGGACTCGATCCGCGAGCATCCTCATCGCCCCGTCACTCACGGTCCACATCCTAGAAGGCATCCCCTTCGCGCGGTCCCGGTGATACCATCGCGGAACGGATCGTATACAACGTCGTCGTTCCACCAGCCCGAGGTGATCAGTCATGAACGGTGCACTCGCCGCCCCCGCCGAATCGGTGTCGACTCTGGTCGCGCGCAACATCAGCGACTTCCGCGCCGCCGTCTCGGAGTCCTTCGTCCCCCTCCAGGTCACCACCGCGGGTGCCGACCAGTTCCGCGGCGTGATCCGCGGCGCCTCGGTCGACGAGGTGCACGTGAACGACATCCGTGCCACCTCCCACGTGGTCGAGCGCACGTCGGAGCTGATCGCCCGCGGTGACCGCTCGTACTTCAAGGTGAGCCTCATGCTCGCCGGCACCGGGCTGCTCATCCAGGACGACCGGGAGGCCGTGCTGCAGGCCGGCGACCTGGCCGTGTACGACACCGACCGCCCGTACTCGCTCGTGTTCGACCAGGACTTCCGCACCATGGTGGTGATGTTCCCGAAGCACCTCATCAGCCTCCCCGCCGACATGATCGGGCAGCTCACGGCCGTGCGCATCTCGGGGCAGGAGGGGCTGGGCGGCATGGTCGTGCCGTACCTCACGCAGCTCGCGGGCAACCTCGACCAGCTCGCCGGCACGACCGGCGCCCGCCTCGCGCACAGCGCGCTCGACCTGGTCACGACCGTCTTTACGCGCGAGCTCGGGCTCGATCAGGCCTCGGCCGATCCGCACCGGGCTCTCATGCAGCGCATCCGCTCGCACATCGACCGGAACCTCGCCTCGACCGATCTGGGCCCAGCGACCATCGCCGCCGCGCACTTCATCTCGACGCGGCACCTGCACGGGCTGTTCCAGGAGCAGGGGGTCACGGTCTCCACCTGGATCCGCACGCGCCGCCTGGAGCAGTGCCGCCGCGACCTGCTCGACCCGATGCTCGCCGACCGCCCCGTCGCCGCGATCGCCGCCCGCTGGGGCTTCGTCGACGCCGCGCACTTCAGCCGCGCGTTCAAGACCGCCTACGGCATCTCCCCCAGCGAGTACCGCACCGCCCACTGACCCCGTCCGCTGGTCCGCGGTGCGGGATCACAAACGCGCCTCCCACCCCCACCCCCGGCCCGTTTCCCACCCCGGGCCCCGCGGACGCCCCGCACCCGCCGCATCCGGGATCACAAACGCGCCTCCCGCCCCCACCCCCGGCCCCTTTTCCACCCCGCACACCCGGCCCCACCGCACGACACCGCACCCCGCGGCCCCACCGCACCGCACCGCACCGGACTTGCCCGGGAGGGCACGCCGGTTGACTCTCGGCGCGCGATGGGGAGCGCGCGCTTGAGCGGCTGCCGGGCCCGGATCGAGCATGAGGCAAGCGCACCGCGATGACGCGGTGCCCGGGGCGAGGAGGCCCCGCCGCGTGCGACGTCAGGACCCCCATGACCGACATCACCGCCGACCCCGCGCTGGACGAGTGGCGCACCTACGACGAGTTCGCCGCCGGCATCGACACGTACCGGCTGCCGAACACCGGACTCGCCGGCACCGCGTTCACGCTCACCCTCGACGACGGCGGCAGCCTCGCGCTCCGCTTCGACGAGGAGTCGGCGCACTGGGACGGCCTCGGCGCCTCGGGCCGCGACCCGTACGACGCGGTCCGCGTGCGCGACGACGTCGTGTTCGTCAACCTGCCGCTCACCAGCCGCGAGCGCGAAGCCCTCACGATCGTGTTCTGCACCTCGACCCGTCGCGCGACCGTCGTCCGCTCCCGCATCGCCGCGGAGGCCGTGGAGAGCACGCCCCAGGTCGGGCAGGACTTCTGGGCCGCGACGATCGACGGCGGCGAGGCGACGGGTGAGGTGCCGGGCCCCAGCCGCGACCTGATCGGCAAGCGCAACGTCTACCGCTACAGCCCGCACCACCTGTACGAGCACGTGTACGTGTCGAGCCAGCGCTACGCCTGGCAGTGCCTGGAGGGTGTGCAGCGCGGCCACGGCGACATGGACCTGTCGACCGTGTGGAAGTTCGCCGACGGCCTGTACCTGTTCTGCTTCCGCGAGTTCCGCATCGCGGTCGCGAGCGTGTGGCTGCACGACCTCGGCTATCAGCTGATGACCACGGGCATCTTCCTGGGCCTCAACGGCGACGGCGAGTCGGAGCACTCCCGCGCCGGCGGCCACATCTACCCGCTGGGCGCCGTCGCCTACCCCGACGTGCAGCCCGTCTGACTCGAGGAGCCCCCGATGAGCGATGCAGACCTGGTGCGCGAGCACTACGCCGCCAACGACCGCGGCGACCTCGACGGCATGCTGGCCCCGTTCGCCGCCGACATCGAGTGGACGGAGGCCGCCGGCTTCCCCTACGCCGGCACCTACATCGGCCCGGAGGCGGTGGCCGAGAACGTGTTCGGCCGCATCCAGGAGGAGTGGGACGACTACACCGTCGCGATCGACGAGGTGGTCGACGGCGGCGACGTCGTGGTGGGGATCGGCACCTACTCCGGCACCTACAAGCGCACCGGGCGCTTCTTCGCCGCCCGCGTCGCCCACGTCTGGCGGGTGGCGGGCGGCGAGATCGTCGCCTTCGAGCAGTTCACCGACACCGAGCTCGTGAACCGCGCGCTGCGCGACTGACCCCCCACGAACGCGACACAGCACCACCGAACACGAGAGGCAGGAAGCACATGAACAGACGAGCAACCGGCACCGCGGCAGTCCTCGCCGTGGCCGCCCTCGCTCTCGCCGGCTGCGCCGGCGGGGACGGCGCAGGCGGGGGCGACGGCGCCCCCATCGTCGTCGGATCCGTGAACACGATCAGCGGCCCGGCGACATTCCCCGAGGCCTCGCAGGCGGCCGCGGCCGTCTTCGACGCGTTCAACGACGACGGCGGGCTCGACGGCCGGAAGATCGACTACAAGATGCTCGACGACAAGGGCGACCCGGCCACGGCCACCGCCTCGGCGCGCGAGATCGTCGGCAGCGACGGAGCCGTCGCGCTGGTCGGCTCCGCGAGCCTGATCGAGTGCGAGATCAACGCCAAGTACTACGAGCAGGAGGGCATCCTGTCTCTGCCGGGCATCGGCGTCGACACCGGCTGCTTCGACAGCGACAACATCTCGCCCGCCAACGTCGGGCCGTTCAACGACATGACCCTCACGCTGCAGTACGGCTCCGAGGTGCTCGGCCTGGACGACATCTGCATCCTGCTGGAGATCGCCGGATCCACCCGCCCCACGTATCAGGCGGCCATCGACAAGTGGACCGAGATCACCGGCAAGGAGCCGAAGTACATCGACGACACCGTGCCGTACGGCGCGTCCGACTACACGCCCTACATCGTCAAGGCGCGCGACCAGGGCTGCAAGGCCCTCGCGATCAACCCGGTCGAGCCCGACGCGATCGGGCAGGTCAAGGCCGCGAACGCGCAGGGCTGGGACGACGTGACCTGGCTGTACCTCACCAGCGTGTACAGCGAGAACTTCGCCGACGCGATCGACGACGCCGGTGCGGGCATCTACGTCCCCGCGGAGTTCTACCCGTTCACCGACGACAACGAGATCAACGCCGACTGGCGGAAGCTGATGGAGGCCAACGACATCCCGCTCACCTCGTTCAGCCAGGGCGGCTACCTCGCGGCGACGTACTTCATCGAGGTGCTCAAGAGCATCGACGGCGACATCACCCGCGAGAGCGTCTCGGAGGCCCTGAAGAGCATGGAGCCGATCGAGAACCCGATGGTGGGCACGCCCTACGCCTTCGGCACGCAGAACACCGCGGGCTGGCCGATCATCCTGAAGTCCGGCACCAACGCCTGGGAGAAGGTCGCGGACGACTGGCTGCGCATCGGCGAGTAGTCCCCGCGTCGACGGGCTCGGCGACCCGCCCGGTCGCCGAGCCCGTCGGACACCCCTCCCCCTCACCAGAAAGGACGCCTGATGCTGCAAGGCGCCATCGCCGGTCTCGCCGCCGGCGGCCTCTACGCCGTGCTCGGCGTGTGTCTCACCCTCATGTCGCGGCTCGTGCGAGTCGTGAACTTCGCGCAGGCCGCGACCGGCATGTTCGGGGCGTTCACGGCCGTCTGGTTCGTGCGCGAGCTCGGGCTGCCCATCTGGCTCGGCTCCGTGCTGGGCGTGCTGGTGGCGGGGCTGCTGTCCGCCGCGATCGGCTTCATCGCGGCCACCTGGCTCTCCGAGGCCTCCACCACCACGCGCTCCGCCATGACCGTGGGCCCGCTGCTGCTGCTCATCTCGCTGTCGTTCATCCTGTTCGGCAACAAGCCGCAGCCGTTCACGCCCATCATCGCCGGTCCCGCCTTCTCCCTCGGGGGTGTCGTGATCAGCCAGGTCACGGTCGCGACCGTGCTCATGGCGATCGTCACGGCCGTGGTCGTGCGGGTCGTCCTGCGCCGCACCAGGGTGGGCACGCAGCTGCGCGCCCTGTCGGAGCGGCCCACCACCGCCGAGCTGCTCGGCATCCGCTCGCGTCCGCTGTCGATCGCGGTGTGGTTCGTGACCGGGGTGATCAGCGCGATCGCGATCATCATCGTCGCGCCCTCGCAGTCCAACGACGCCACCAGCCTGTCGATGCTGATCGTCCCCGCGGCCGCCGCCGCGCTGCTCGGCGGGTTCCGCCGTCTCGATCTCGCCGTCGTCGGCGGCCTGGTGCTGGGCGTGCTCGGCGGGCTCGTCGCCCAGATCGACGAGGTCGCGCTCGTGCGCAACTTCCTCCCGTTCCTGTTCATCGTCGTCCTGCTGCTCTGGACGCAGCGCAAGGAGGTGTGGGATGCCGCTCGCTGACCGCCCCTGGTTCCGTACCACCTGGCCGTTCGCCGTGGCCGCCCTCGGCATCGGCGCCGGCGCGATCCTCAGCGCCGCCCTGCCCGGGTACTTCGTCTTCCTCGCGATCAGCGCGGTGACCGCCGCGATCGCGATCCTCGGACTCGGCATCGTGACCGGCTCGGCCGGCATGATCGCCCTGTGCCAGCTCACGTTCGCCGCCGTCGGCGCGTGGATCGTGTCGCTGCTGAACGTGATGCAGGCGCCGGGCGGCTTCCTCGTCTGGCTCGTGTGCGGCGGGGTCGCGGCGGGCCTCGTCGGGATCCTCGTCGGGCTGCCGGCGCTGCGCCTGCGGGGGGTGAACCTCGCGGTGGTCACGCTGGGCTTCGCGGCCGCCGCCGACGTGACGCTCGTGCAGATCCAGTTCCCCGGATCGGCCGACGGCATCGCGGTCGAGCGCCCCGGGCTGTTCTCCAACGACCGGCAGTTCTTCTTCCTCTCCATCATCGTGCTCGCGGTGTGCGCGCTCGGGGTGTTCTTCCTCCAGCGCGGCCGCTGGGGGGCGAGCTGGAAGGCCGTGGCGTTCTCCGAGCGCGGCACCGCCGCGGCCGGTCAGAGCGTCCGCTCGGCCAAGCTCACCGCGTTCGCGGTCTCGGCGGCCCTCGGCGGCATCTCCGGCGGGCTGCTCGCCGGGCAGGTGCAGCTGCCGTTCGCGTCGAGCTTCACGCCGCTGCAGTCGCTCGCGCTGTACGTGCTGGCGATCATGTCGGGGGCGCACCTGATCGACATGGCCATCTTCGGCGGGCTCCTGTGGGTGCTGGTGCCCGAGCTGCTCAAGCGCTGGGGCGTGCCGCAGGACTGGGGCTTCGTGGTGTTCGGCGTGCTGGGCGTGCAGGCCCTCACCAGCGGCACGAACCTGGGCCAGGGCATCCGCAACCTGATCTACCGCCGCGCCGACCGCCGCACGGCGAACGCCGACCTCACCGCGCTGCCCGACGACGCCGCCGCCGACGCGGCCGCCATCACCACCACGACCACCGCGACCGTCGACGAGGCGGCCCTCGACGGCGCGCCCGTGCTCACGGTCGACGGTCTCACGGTGCAGTTCGGGGCACTCAAGGCCCTCGACGACGTGTCGTTCACGGTGCCCGCCGCGTCGATCATGGGTCTCATCGGGCCGAACGGCGCGGGCAAGTCCACGTTCGTCGACGCCATCAGCGGGTTCCTGCCGCAGCACGACGGCCGGGTGCTGCTCGGCGACCGCGACCTCGCCGGGCTCTCCCCCACGCGGCGCGCCCGGCTCGGACTGCGCCGCACGTTCCAGCAGGACCGCGTGCCGCCCGCGCTCACGGTGGGCGCGTACGTGCGCTTCGTCGCGCGACGCCGGCTGGCGGCGGCCGACATCGACGAGGTGCTGGCGTTCTTCGGCTGCCCGCCCGCGCGCTCCCGCCTGTCGAGCGTGGACGTGGGGACGCGGCGGCTGGTGGAGGTCGCGGCGAACGTGGCCGCCCGTCCGCGGCTGCTCATCCTCGACGAGCCCGCCGCCGGACTGTCGCACGAGGAGCACCTCGCGCTCGCCGCGCGGCTGCGGGAGCTGCCCGCCCGCTACGGCGTGGCACTCATCATCATCGAACACGACCTCGACCTCGTGCGCTCCGTGTGCCCGACCCTCACGGTGCTCGACTTCGGGCGCGTGCTGGCGAGCGGTCCGCAGGCCGAGGTCCTCGCGAACCCCGACGTCGTGAAGGCGTACATGGGAGAGACGGAGCTGCTGACATGAGCGAACTCGTGCTCGACGGCGTCACGGTGAGCCGCGGCGCCGGACCGGTGATCTCCGACGTGTCGCTGCGGGTGTCCGGCGGCGAGGTGCTCGCCCTGGTCGGCCCCAACGGCGCGGGCAAGACCAGCCTGATCGAGTCGGTGTCGGGTGTGACGCCGCACTCGGCCGGGACGATCACGCTCGACGGCGACCCCATCGACCGGCTGTCCCGGGTGGCCAGGGCCCGCCGCGGCATCGTGCACATCGAGCAGGGGCGGGCCGTGTTCCCGTCGCTGACCGTGCGCGAGAACCTCTCGCTCACCGCGCGCACCCCGGCCGAGGTGGACGCCGTGCTCGCCCAGTTCCCCGAGCTCGAGAAGCGCATCGACGCCCCCACCGCGCTGCTCTCCGGCGGCGAGCAGCAGATGGTCGTCCTGGCGAGGGCGTTCGCCGCGAAACCGCGGATCCTGCTGATCGACGAGATGTCGCTCGGCCTCGCCCCCGTCGTGTTCCTGCGGCTCATGCCGATCGTGCAGTCCATCGCGCAGTCCGGGGTGGGCGTGCTGCTCGTGGAGCAGTTCACGCAGCTGGCCCTCGGGCTCGCGCAGGAGGCGGTGGTCGTGGCCGGCGGACGGGTGTCGTTCCAGGGCAGCCCGCAGGCGCTGCAGGACGACCCCGCCCTGCTGCACCGCGCCTACCTCGGCGGCTGAGACGGGCTCGCGGGGGTTAGCCTGAGCGGATGACCGAGATCCTCCGCGCCCGCGCCGCCCTGCTCGACATGGACGGCACCCTCGTCGACTCGACCGCCGTGGTGGAGCGCCTGTGGCTGGCGTGGGCGGAGCCGCACGGGCTCGACCCCGAGACGGTGCTGCGAGTGGTGCACGGGCGCCAGGGCCATCAGAGCATGGCGATCCTGCTGCCCGAGCGCGACCACGCGATCAACCTGCACGAGAACGAGATCATGCTCGCCACCGAGGCCGGCGACGTGGACGGCGTGGTCGGCATCGCCGGGGCCGACCGGCTGCTGGCGGCGCTGGAGACGGTGCCGCACGCGATCGTGACCTCGGCGAACGTGGCGCTCATGACCGCCCGGATGCAGGCCGCGGGGCTGACGGTGCCCGAGCTGGCGGTGACCGCGGAGAACGTGTCGGCGTCGAAGCCCGACCCCGAGGGGTTCCTGCTGGCGGCCCGCATGCTCGGCGTCGCTCCGGCCGAGTGCGTCGTGTTCGAGGACTCCGGCGCGGGCATCCAGGCCGGGCTCGCCGCGGGCATGCGCGTGGTCGGGGTGGGTCGGCACGCGGGGGCGCACGCGCCGACCGTGCACGTCGACGACCTCACCGCCGTGACCCTGACGCACCTCGACGACGGCTTCGAGCTGCGCATCGGCTGACGACGCGGCGACGGCACCCGCCGCCGCGCCCCGGGTCACATGCCGGCGTGGTCGAACGCGATCGTGGGGACGTCGACCACGTGCGAGCCGCCGTCCGCGACGATCACGGCACCGGTGATGTACGACGATTCCCCCGAGCCGAGGAACCGCACGACCGAGGCGATCTCCGCGGGGCGGGCCGGACGCCGCAGCGGCACGTCGGCCGTGACCGTCGCATAGGCCTCCTCGCGGGAGCCGAGACCCGCGTGCGACGCGAACTCGTCCATTTCCTCGTCGGCCATCGGCGTCTGCACCCACCCGGGGCAGATGGCGTTGACGCGCACCCCGTGCCGCCCGTAGTCGCGGGCGAGCGTGCGGGTGAGCCCGATCAGCGCGTGCTTGCCGACCGTGTACCCGGCCACGGACGGCCCCGCGAACAGCCCGGCGAGCGACGACACGACCACCACCTGGCCCTTCGCCTCGATGAGCGCCGGCAGGGCCTCGCGGGCCATCGTGAACGCGGTCGTGAGGTTCGCGCGGATCGCGGCCTCCCAGCTCGCGTCGTCTGTCTCGGCCACGGGCGAGAAACCGTGGCCGCCGGCGTTCGCGACCAGCACGTCGATGCGGCCGAAGCGCGCGAGCACCTCGGCGACCGCGGCCTTCGCGGAGGCGGTGTCGGCCGCATCCGCCACGATCGGCAGGGCGCCGACCGCCCGCTCGACCTCCTGCAGCGGTTCGGGACGACGGCCGACCACGACCACGTGCGCGCCCTCGGCCGCGAAGCGCTCCGCCACGGCGGCACCGATGCCCGTGCCGCCTCCGGTGATGACGACGACGCGTCCGGAGACGCTCGATCCGACCACGGTTGCCATGTGTGCTCCTGTTGTGTGTTCTGGCGCGCGGGGCGCCGCGGGGCCGGACGCGGGTGCGTCAGGCGGGGAAACCCGAACGGGCGGTGAAGCCGAAGTCGCTCAGCAGGGTGGTGCCGTTGACCGCCCTGCTGCGCGGCGACACCAGGTAGGTCACGTGCGCCGCCACCTCCTCGGCGGTCTGCACGGGGAAGGCGGGGTCGTCGAAGGCGCCGGCGCCCAGGTCGCCGCGGCTCATCGGGGTGTCGACCACGGAGGGGGCGACCGCGTTGACCCGCACCCCGGTGCCGGCCAGGTCGACCGACAGCGCCCGGCCGAACTGCACCAGCGCGGCCTTCGAGGCGCAATACGGCGCCATGCCGGGCGAGGCGACGACGGCCGAGTCGCTCGCGAGCAGCACGACCGAGGCCGAGCGGGCGGCCCTCAGCGTCGGCAGGGCGTGCTTGAGCACGAGGAACGCGCCGGTCACGTTGACGGCGAGCACGCGGTTCCAGTCGGCGAGCGCGGTGTCCTCGACCGCGGTGCCGACAGGGCCGGAGACCCCGGCGCAGCACACGACCGCGTCGAGCCCGCCGAGCGCCGCGACTCCAGCCGCGACCGCCGCGGACACCTGCTCCTCGTCGGTCACGTCGGCGGCCAGCAGCACGGGGTCGGCGCTCCCGCGCTCGACGCAGCCGCGGGCGGTGTCGCGCAGGGCGGACGCGTCGCGGTCGAGCAGGGCCGTGCGCACCCCCTCCGCGGCGAGCGCGAGCGCCACGGCCCGGCCGATGCCGCTGCC
>NZ_SSDQ01000162.1:0-316 GCF_004794315.1 Microbacterium sp. PF5
AACGAATAGATCTCATTTTTAACGCAATACAAAAAGGCAATTATACAGAAGGTGTAACCGCATCAGAACTCGCTACATTTTTGCAACTAGATCGCGCCAATGTAAGTAGCGATTTAAACAAACTTGTAAAAGATAAACGTTTATTAAAAACAAATACGCGACCTGTTCGTTTTTACATAGAAACGAACACTTCGTTGGAAACGCATTCAAAAGACATAACTTCATTAGATACATTTGCAATTGAAAATACGAGCCTTAAAATTGCAATTGAAAAAGCGAAAGCTTCTATTCTCTATCCTCCAAACGGTATGCATAC
>NZ_SSDQ01000163.1:0-19090 GCF_004794315.1 Microbacterium sp. PF5
CACGCCAACTACCGCGGCACACCCGACCTCACCTTCGACGCCGCACTCACCATGCCGCGATAACCGCCACGGACACGCGCCGCGGCACCCGCCGCGGTCGTGAGGAGGAACAGAAGCCGAAGCCGAGGGGGCACACGGAGGGGCCGGACACCACCAGGTGCCCGGCCCCTTCGGTCATACCCGTGCCGGTTCAGCGGGAGCGGCCGTCTCGCCACGCCACCGCGTCGCGGGGAGAGTCGACCAGCACGGCGTCGATGCCCAGACGGCCGAGCTCGCGGTACCGCTCCGCGCCCGTCACGCCGATCACCATCAGGTTCACGCGGTCCTTCGGGTCGAGACACGCGACCGACTCGCGGTCCCACGGCGTCACCTCCACCTCGGTCGTCGCGGTGCCGGAGGTGAACGTCTCGCTCACGGCGACCGTCCGCCGGTCCTCGAACGCCATCCACGTCCCCGCGGCCGGAGGCGCGTCGCAGTGGTGGGCCAGGGCGATCTCGAGCAGCCGCTCGCGCGTGAGGTCGCGGTCCTCGGCGACCTGCACGTCTCCGGCCGCCCTGGCCGCGCCGCTCGCTACCGCGTCGGTGGAGTACACGACCGTGTTCGCCGTGCGACGGGTCTCGCGCAGCACGGCGAGCACGGCCTGCACGAGCGGCTCCGGGTTCGCCTGCTTGAGGTCGAGGAACAGCAGTCGATCCGCCGGCACCTCGGCCAGCGCCCGGCGGAGGGTGGGCAGCAGTGCCGCACCCGAGCGGTAGGGCGTGTCGGTGCTGCCGCGGGGGTGGAAGTTCCAGCCGGCGTTCAACCCGGTCAGCTCGTCGGCGGTGTGCTCCGCGACCGTGCCGGTGCCGTCGGTGTTCGCGGCGAGGTGGACCGGGCGGTACAGCACCGGCACGCCGTCCTTCGACAGCTGCACCGTGAGCCAGAGTCCGTCGGCGCCGTCGTCGAGCGAGCCGCGGATGCCTTCCAGGGTGTTCTCGGGGTAGTCGGCCGTGCCCGCGCGATGGGCGATGATGAGCGGCTCGTGGCGATGACGGTCGGAGGAGGTGCCGGCGTCGCGGGTGGCCGGTCGCGTGGGGGAGCCGCTCGCGGCGAGAGCCTGTTCGCCGGTGGCCGCGGCGAGCGGCAGGAGGCAGCCGAGGGCCAGGGCGGCGGCGGCGCGGATCCAGGGGCTCGATGGTCGGATGGACATGGTGGTGCTCCTTCACGGGGTCCCCGCCGCTTCCGATGGACTCCCCGCCGCGCGGGCAGGCTAGCATCGCAGCGGCGATCACCCGGTATACCCGCCACGACGGGCGGCTCGTCGGCGTCGTCGTCACACCCGCGTGGGCGCCGTGGTGCCGCCGTATTCTGGGCTCATGGCCTACGCAGAATCGATCGTCGACCTGGTCGGCGACACGCCCCTCGTGAAGCTCCAGCGCGTCACGGAGGGCATCGCGTGCACGGTGCTCGTCAAGCTCGAGTACCTCAACCCCGGCGGTTCGGCGAAGGACCGCATCGCGACCCGGATCATCGACGCGGCCGAGGCCAACGGCGACCTCGCCCCCGGCGGCACGATCGTCGAGCCCACCAGCGGCAACACCGGGGTGGGCCTCGCCCTGGTCGCCCAGCAGCGCGGCTACCGGTGCGTGTTCGTCGTGCCGGACAAGGTCGGCGAGGACAAGATCGACGTGCTCCGCGCCTACGGGGCCGAGGTCGTGGTCACGCCCACCTCGGTCGCCGCCGACAGCCCCGAGTCGTACTACAGCGTCAGCGACCGGCTGGCGCGGGAGATCCCCGGGGCGTTCAAGCCGAACCAGTACGAGAACCCGAACGGTCCGCGCAGCCACTACGAGACGACCGGGCCGGAGATCTGGCGCGACACCGAGGGCGCGGTCACGCACTTCGTCGCCGGAGTGGGCACGGGCGGCACCATCACGGGCACGGGCCGCTACCTGCGCGAGGTGTCGGACGGCCGCGTGCGCATCGTCGGCGTCGACCCCGAGGGCAGCGTCTACAGCGGAGGCACCGGGCGGCCGTACCTGGTCGAAGGCGTGGGGGAGGACATCTGGCCCGGCGCCTACGACCCCTCCGTGCCGCACGAGATCGTGGCCGTGAGCGACGCCGAGGCCTTCGCGATGACTCGACGGCTGGCGCGCGAGGAGGGCATCCTCGTCGGCGGGTCGAGCGGCATGGCCGTGGTCGGCGCCCTGCGGGTGGCCCGCGACCTGCCCGCGGAGGCGGTGATGGTCGTGCTGCTGCCCGACGGGGGGCGCGGCTACCTCGGAAAGATCTTCAACGACGGCTGGATGCGCTCGTACGGCTTCAGCGAGGTGGAGGAGGGCGAGACCGTCGCGGACGTGCTGGCCGCCCGCCCGTCGCGGACGGGACACGGGCTGCCCGACCTCGTCCACGCGCATCCCACCGACACCGTGCTGGAGGCGATCCGCATGATGACGGAGTACGACGTGTCGCAGCTCGTCGTGCTGAGCGCCGAGCCGCCCGTGATGATGGGCGAGGTCGTGGGCACCGTCGACGAGAAGGGCCTGCTCGACCTGCTGTTCCGCGGCGACGCCGAGCCCAGCGATGCCGTCGGTGCGCACGTGGGGGAGCGGCTGCCGCTGGTCGGCATCCACGCGCCGGTCGCGCAGGCCAGGGCGGCCCTCGCCGAGGCCGACGCGCTGCTGGTGACGGAAGACGGCAAGCCGCACACGGTGCTCACCCGGCAGGACCTGCTGGCGTACCTGTCGCGCTGACGCGGGGCGTAACAGGGGCCGTCGGCGCGCGAAGCCCGGTCGTAGGCTGAGGGCATGTCCGAGCACGCCTTCGCCACCCGAGCCATTCACGCGGGCCAAGCGCCCGACCCGACCACCGGGGCGATCATCCCGCCGATCTATCAGTCCTCGACCCACGTGCAGGACGGCATCGGCGGCTTCCGCGACGGCTACGAGTACAACCGCGCGGGCAACCCGACGCGGTCGTCGCTGGAGACGCAGCTCGCGGCTCTGGAGGGCGGCGTGAGCGCGCTGTCGTTCGCGTCGGGGCTCGCCGCGGAGGATGCGCTGCTGCGCGGCATCCTGAAGCCGGGCGACCACGTGCTGCTCGGCAACGACGTCTACGGCGGGACCTACCGTCTGCTGACGAAGGTGCTGGCGCCGTGGGGCATCGTCACCACGACCGCCGAGCTGTCCGACCCGGATGCTCTCCGGGCGGCGATCCGCCCCGAGACGCGGATCGTCTGGCTGGAGACGCCGAGCAACCCGCTGCTGAAGGTGGTCGACATCGCGCTGATCGTCGAGATCGCCCACGCGGCCGGGGTGCTCGTGGTGGTGGACAACACGTTCGCGTCGCCCGCGCTGCAGCAGCCGCTGGCGCTCGGCGCCGACCTGGTCGTGCACTCCACCACGAAGTACCTCGGCGGGCACTCCGATGTGCTCGGCGGGGCCGTGGTGTTCGGCGACGACCGCTTCGTGGAGCCGGTCAAGTTCCAGCAGTTCGCGGTGGGTGCGGTCTCGGCGCCGCTGGACGCCTGGCTCACCACCCGCGGCATCAAGACCCTCGCGGTGCGCATGCGGCAGCACTCCGAGAACGCCCAGGCGATCGCGGAGTGGGCGGCCGCGCGACCGGAGTTCGCCGAGGTGTACTACCCCGGCCTGTCGTCGCACCCGGGTCACGCGGTGGCGGCGCGGCAGATGAGCGGCTTCGGCGGCATGCTGTCGCTCGGGCTCGCGGCCGGTGCCGAGGCGGCGCGGTCGTTCGCGGAGAGCACGAGCGTGTTCCAGCTGGCCGAGTCGCTCGGCGGGGTCGAGTCGCTGATCGGCTACCCGCCGGAGATGACGCACGCCTCGGTGCGCGGGACCGAGCTCGCGGTGCCCGAGAACGTGGTGCGGCTGTCGGTCGGCATCGAGGACGTCGCGGACCTGATCGCGGATCTCGAGGAGGGCCTCGCGCGCCTCGGCTGACCGGCCTCAGCACTCCCCATAAGGGATCGACGACGCACCCCCGGAGCGCTCCGGGGGTGCGTTTGCCGTCCCGCTGGACGAGGCGGCGACGGTAGCATGAAGGGTTCCCCTGGCCGAATCGATTCGACCACGCTCCGCCGATTCTGGAAGGACCTCGTGTCCGACGCCCCTCGCACCGACAGCACTCCGACCACCCCCGGGCCCGCGCCCGAACGCACCGCGACCGGCAGCATCCGCACCTCGTCGCCCACCGGCGCCATCCGCACGCTCGGATCGAACCCGGCCACCGCGCCGATCATGCTGCACCCGGGCGACGCGATCCCGCTCGGACGTCGCACGCTCACGATCATCCTGCTCGGAGCCCTCACGGCCCTCGGGCCATTCACGATCGACCTCTACCTGCCCGCGTTCCCCGTGCTGGAGGAGGACTTCCAGACCACGGCCGCCGCGATCCAGCTCACCCTGACCGGCACCATGATCGGCTTCGCGCTCGGTCAGCTCATCGTCGGACCGCTCAGCGACAAGATCGGCCGCCGCACTCCGCTCATCGCCGTGACCGCGCTGCACGTGCTGGCCAGCCTCGGTGCCGCGTTCGCCCCCGACCTGCCGCTGCTCGGTGCTGCCCGGGTGCTGATGGGCATCGGCGCCGCGGCGGGCGGTGTGGTCGCGATGGCCGTGGTGCGCGACCTGTTCGGCGGGCGACGCCTGGTGGTGATGCTCTCGCGGCTCGCGCTCGTGTCCGGCGTGGCACCCGTGATCGCGCCGCTGATCGGCTCGTGGCTGCTGACGCTCATGCCCTGGCGCGGCATCTTCGGCGTGCTCGCGGCCTACGGCGTGGTGATGCTCGTGTCGACGGTGCTGTTCATCCGGGAGACCCTCCCGGTCGCGCGACGCAAGGACCCCGGTGGCGCGACCATGCGCGAGCGGTACCGGTCCGTGCTGACCGACCGGGTGTTCCTCGGGGTGCTCGTGATCGGCGGCATGACGTTCTCCGGCCTGTTCTCGTACCTGTCGGCGTCGCCGTTCCTGTTCCAGGTGACGCACGGGCTCGACCCGCAGCAGTACGGGCTGCTGTTCGCGGTGAACTCCCTCGGCGTCGTGATCGGCGTGCAGACCGCGTCGCGCCTCGCCGCGCGCTTCGGGCCGCAGTGGGTCATGGCGTACTCCACTGCGGTGCTGCTGCTCGCCGCCTCCGCCATCGTCATCACCGACCAGCTCGGCCTCGGCCTGTGGGGGACCGTGATCCCGCTGTTCGTGTTCATGACCGCCTGCGGCTTCACGTTCCCGAACGTGCAGGTGCTCGCGCTCGACCGTCACGGCAAGGCCGCAGGCACCGCCGCGTCGATCATCGGCGCGACGAACTTCGGCGTCGCGGGGCTCATCTCGCCGCTGGTGGGCTGGATCTCGCAGGACGCGGGGATCACCGCGACCACCATGGCCTCGGTCATGGTGGGCTGCGCCGCGGTGGGCATCCTCGCCCTGTGGTTCGTGGTGCGCCCGCGCACCGTCGGCATGCTGACGCCCTGAGGTCGCACGAGCATCGGTCAGAATAGGACGATGAATCGACGGATGCTGCTCTGGTGGGGCGTCGCCTGCCTGCTCCTGGCCACCGCACTGGGCGCGGTCGTCGTGCTCACCTCCCCGCAGACCTTCGGGTTCGACCGGTGGTGGAACGAGACGATCGTGCGCATCCGTGCCGACTGGATGCTCGACTTCGCCCTGGTGCTGAACTGGATCGGTGGCGGCTGGGTCGCCATCCTCGGGGTCCCGCTCCTGGCGATCCTGATCCTCCTGCTGCTGCGGCGCTGGCGAGGGGCGCTGTTCGCAGCGATCTGCTTCCTCGCGAGTGCCGGAGCGGTGCAGCTGCTGAAGAACATCTTCGGGCGCGCTCGTCCCGACGACATGCTCGTGGTGAGCGACTACGGCTCCTTCCCGTCTGGGCACACCGCGAACGCCGCGACCATCGCGGTGGTCGTCTGGGTCCTCTTCCCCCGCGTCTGGACGGCGATCGCCGGAGCGGTCTGGGTGCTGGCGATGGCGCTGTCGCGCACGTTCCTGTCGGTGCACTGGGCGACGGACACGCTCGGCGGTGCTCTCGTCGGTGCGGGTGTGGTGCTGGCGCTCGCCGCCTGGCTGCTGCCGTGGGTGCGCGCCGACGTGGCGGACCGTGCCGCCCGCGCCGATAGGCTGAGCCAGACCTGACCCGACCCGAGGAGTGCTCCGTGGCGCGTATCCGCCCCTACCGGCCCACCGACCGTGCCGCGATGTACGAGATCTGTCTCAAGACCGCCGATGCCGGCGGTGACGCCACCAGCATCCTGTCGGACGACGACCTGTGGGGCGCGCTGTTCGCCGTGCCGTACGTGGAGCGCCACCCCGACCTCGCGTGGGTCGTGGAGGGAGACGACGGCCGGGCGATCGGCTACCTCGTCGCGACCGACGACACCGACGCGTTCTACGCCTGGTTCCGCGACGTGTGGTGGCCTCCGTTCCACGAGCGCTACCCGCGCCCTGAGGCCGTGGACGGACGCGAGAGCCGCCTGATCGACTACGCCTACACGCGCGAGCCCGGCGCCGAGCCGCACGCCGCCGCGTACCCGGCCCACCTGCACATCGACCTGCTGCCCGAGACGCAGGGGCAGGGGATGGGGCGGCGCCTGGTGGAGACGCTGTTCGACGAGCTCCGCCGCCGCGGTGTGCCCGCCCTGCACCTGGGTATGGATCCGGCCAACGCGGGTGCGGCGGCGTTCTATGACCGGCTCGGCATGACCCGTCTCGCGGAGACCCCCGGCGGCATCACCTACGGCGTGCGCTTCGACGACGAGGCCGGGGCGCGCTGACGCCTCCCCATCCGACGATGAAGGCCCCCGCAACGGCGGGGGCCTTCTCGTTTCTGGCGGCGACGGCGGGACTCCGGTGCTCGCTGCGCTCACTCCTCCCCGAATCCCACGATGCTCGGGAGAAAGCCAGAAGGGCCCCCGCTGGCGCGGAGACCCTTCTGGCTTTCTGGCGGTGACGGCGGGATTCGAACCCGCGGTTGCTTGCACAACACACGCTTTCCAAGCGTGCTCCTTCGGCCGCTCGGACACGTCACCAGGGAACAACCTGTCCATCCTATCCGATGCGATGTGGTGCGCGTGACCGGGCCCGGGGACGTCATCCGAAGAGGCAGATGTGTAATATTGCACCTCACGAGGGTGCTGTATAACCTCAAGTGAGGACGCGATCGACACTGGGGAGGTCGCACCCCGGGGGAATCATGCGAGCGCAAGAAAGAGGGACGCCCTGATGTCGGGCGATGAGATCTTCGGTGCGCGCGCTCTGCGCGAGTGGATAACCGGTGAGCGCCATTATTACTCGCGGGTGTTCTTCGTGGATCGGAACGCCCCCGCCCACCAGGTCCTGGCGGCCGCCGAAGGCCGCGACGCGGTCTTCCTGCCGGATGGGAGTGAGCCGTGCGACACCCACGCCGAGGTCATCCGCTACGGGGGTGGGTGGGACGACGTCGGCGATGAGCTGTTCCTCGGCCCGCACGGCGTCGAGCGCCAGGACTACATCGCGGCGGCCTTCGTACAGATCGTGGGACCGATCGCCGTCGGATTCTCCGATGAGACGAGCTGGCGGGCATTCCTCGACGATGCGGAGCTCGCTCGACGCACCGGCGTGTTTCCCGCCGCCCTGCTCGATGCCCGCGTGCTCCTCGCGGACCGCGTCGCGCTCGCTTCTCCCGTAGCGCTGATGCGTCCGAGTGCCGTCCGCGTCCGCAGCGACGGGCGGGTCTCGGCGGGCATGCAGGGCGAGGTGGTCGGTGCGGTCACCGAGCTGCCGTCTCTTCTCGCTGCAGCGCTGCCGGGGGCCGCCCTGGTGGGCGGAGTCATGCCCCGAGACAGGGTGCTCGACGACCTCCGCACGCGGGGCTGGGTCGGGCGATACCTCACGGCACTGGAGCTGATGAGAACCCTCTCCCTCGCGAGCACCGACGCGGCGATCGCGGGCTTCGGCTGGACGCCCTTCGACGACGGGCTCTGCGATGCCGAACCCCGGACCGCCGATCCGCTTCTCCTCGAGACGGGGAACGGGTTTCTGCTCGCGGATCTCACGACGCGGCGCCGGCAGCTGCTGTCCCCCGGCACGGCCAGGGTCGTGGCGGTCACGCAGACGTCCAGCGATACGGAGAGTGCGGCCGCGCGCGTGGCGCGACAGCTCGAGGTGCCGAAGTCCCAGGCGCTCTCGCTCTGCCTCGAAGCGATCGATGCGCTCGGCGTGCACTGCGGGCGGCGAGCCGTCGACTCGTCCTCGACGACAGGAGCCGTGCGGTGAGCGCGCCGCACGCCCTCTGGACCTCGATGCTGCCGGCGGACACGACCTTCACGCCGGACCGGGTCGCGGTCGGAGCCGCGGGTCATCGGATTGCCTTCGCGGACGGCTCGACGCGGCTCTGTGCGACGAGCGGGCTGTGGAACGTCCCGCTGGGCTTCGGCAACCCTGCCGTGGCCGAAGCCGTGAGTCGGGCGAGCCGCGACGCCTCGTATCTCTCCCTCTTCCGGGCTCCGCATCGCTACGCCGAACACGCTGCGGACGCTCTCATCGACCTCGCCGGCTCGCTCCGCTACCGCCGCGTGATCTTCTCCACCTCCGGCGGGGCGGCGAACGACGCAGCCATGAAACTCGTCCGCCAGTACTGGGCGCAGAAGGGGCGCCGGGACCGGACGATCAGCGTCGGCCTCCGCGGCAGCTATCACGGCACGATGTACGGCAGTCACGCCCTGAGCGGTGACGATCTCCTGCAGTCCGTGTACGCCGTCGACCGCCGCTCCGTGCGGCACGTGTCGGCGCACGACGACGGTGAGGAGCTGGCGACCCTGATGGCACGGGAGGGCTCGCGGGTGGCCTCGGTCGTCGTGGAACCGATCCTGGGCAGCGGCGCGCACGCGCTCTCCGACGCGTTCGTCGATCGCCTTCTCGCCCTGCGCGAGGAGTACGGCTTCCTCGTCGTCGCCGACGAGGTCGCGACGGGTTTCGGCCGCACGGGCACGATGTTCGCGACCGACACCTGGCCCGCCGCACCCGACGTGCTCATCCTGTCGAAAGCGTTGACCAACGGCGCGATGGGGGCCGCCGCACTCCTGGTGGGGCGGGAGATCGCCGTCGCATTCACAGACGGCGGATGGACGTTCGTGCACGGGGAGACGCAAGCGGGGACCCCGATGTGCGCGGCAGCGATCCTCGCCGTGATCGATGAGCTGCGTCGTATCGACGTGGAGTCGGCGACACAGGCGCTGGCCGTCGAACTGCAGAACCTGGTGCGGTCGTGGAAGACGGAGCAGCTGATCGCCGACAGCACCGGTCGCGGGTGTTTCGTCGGGCTTGCCCTTCGTGACGAGCACGGACAGGCGCTCTCCGGAGCCGCCGTCCTGCGGGTCGTCTCCGCGATCGCCGATCACGGTGTCGTCGTGCATCCGGGGCCCAGTGCGATCGAGCTGATCCCGGCGTACGGTTTCGGCGCGCCGGAGCTGCGAGAGGTCGACACCGCCGTCCGCGCCGGCCTCGCCGAGGCACGTGGGGCGCTCTCATGACCAGCGGATTCGCGGGTCGCGTTCCGACTCTCTGGCACGGACCGGGGATCGCCCGTCGGATGACGCGTCAGCTGACGGCAGGGCGTGAGGCGCTCGTCATCGCAGATCCGGCCGCGGTGCTCCCGCTTCCCACCGGACGCTCGGTGCGCACGCGGACACTCGACACCGGGCGCGCCGATGTCAGAGCGGTCGTCGCGATCGCTCGCGAGATGATGGACCGCCCGCCGGAGGTGGTGGTGGCCGTCGGAGGTGGAAGCATCCTCGACGCGGGCAAGATCGCCGCGCTCGCGCTCGCCCGGGGTCATCTCCTCGACTACGCCATCGGGCACGCGCGGCTGTCCGCGCTCACCGTCCTCCCCGACGCACTCCCGCCCGTCGACCTCGTGGCCGTGCCGACGACGCTGGGGACCTCGTCGGAGACGAACGGCGTCGGCATCCTCACGAACGAACGGGGCTCTCGACTGATCGTCGGCCGCGCCCTCCGCCCCCGCCACGCCCTGGTCGACCCGTGGAACTTCTCCACCCTCAGCCCGGGTGCGGTGCGCGAGGGAGCGCTGGAGGCGTTCCTGCGCATCGCGGGTGCGGCGACCAGCGTCCAACGAAGCCCGAGGGCCGACAGCGACGCCGTCGCTCTCGGAAGGGCCCTGCTCGAGACCGCGGCGCACGACGCCGGATCGCCCTCGGGGAGACAGCGCCTCGCGCGTCTGAGCGGAGCCACGCAGCGCAGCGCGGCGCTGCGTGGAGGCGATCCCTTCAGCGCGCGGCACTGGTATCTGGCGAACGAGGTTTCCTCTCACCTGGGCGTGCGCAAGATGGTTGCGACGGCGGCGGTCATCGGCGGGGTCTGGCGCCGAATCGGAGCGGGCGACGCGCGCTGGGGTGACCGGGAGAGTCTCGCGGACTTCTGGGCGCGTGTCGCTCACGCGGTGGCCCTTCCCCTCGACCCGGCGGACGGCATCGACGCGCTGCTCGAGCGGTGGCGGATTCCGAGTCCGCCCCGGCCGGCCGCAGCGCTCCTGCACAGCATCGCCGAGGCCGCCGAGCAGTCGTGGGGCGGGCGTCGGCCGATGCTCCACGGGCTCGACGCGGGAGACCTCCGCGCTGTGCTGGGCGACGGCAGATGGAGCCCGAAACGCAGCGGCGAAAGCCGGACGATCGACGAAGGAAGGAGGTGAACGAGATGGAACCACGCAGTGACACGTGCATCCGATTCGAAGAGCTGGATCCCATGGAGGCCCCGAGCTGGGACAGCTTCTACAAGGGCGTCATCGGTGCTCTGATCCTCATCGGTGCGGGCGCGGCGATGGCCACGTGATCTGACTTGACGGCGGGAGAGAGCGAAGGGAGGTGAGCATGCACGCTGCGACGCCGACGCTCGAGTTCACAGAACTCGAGGCCATGGACGCGCTCAACGACAGCGATGACTTCATGCGGGGTTTCGCCGTCGGAGTGATCATCGGGATCCTCGCTCTGACGTAGGAGACGCACTCGGACGAGTGCCCAAGGAGGTGCACAGTGCAGAAGACATCGATCGAGTTCGTGGAGCTCGAGCAACTCGACACACCGATGGAGTGGTGGGAGCACGCCAGCTACATCATCGCCATCATCGGCGGGGCGGTGGCGATCGCCACCTGACAGAAGGGTGCGGGCCGCAGGCGGGGGCCCGCGCCCGCTCACACCGGGAAGGCGAAGACGAATGGCAGATCTGATCACGGAGGCGGTGGCCGCACGGCTCCGCGCGGTCGGCGCGCACGCCGTGCCGGAGGACCTGTACGCGGCTGCGGGCAGTACCTTCTACGAACGGCTCGTCGGCTCCGATCGTGCCGAGATCCGGGAGGTGCTCGCGCTCGCGCGGAAGACCGAGGGTCCGATCCTCGACCTCGCGGCGGGAAGCGGACGGCTCACGATCCCTCTGGTGCGCTCGGGCCGGCGCGTGATCGCGCTCGACCTGTCGGCCGACATGCTGGCCCTCGTGCGGCACGTCCTCCCGGGCGAATCCGCCGTGGAGTGCGTCGTGGCGGACATGCGCGACTTCACGCTCGCGCGACGCTTCCGCCTGGTCATCCTCGGTGCCACCTCTCTCACCCTGTTGAACGGGGAAGACCGCGCTGCGCTGTACGCCGCCGTTCGGCGGCACCTCGCTCCGGGCGGTCTCTTCGCATTCACGCTGGCGGGGGCCATCGCCGAAGCGGAACTGCGCGTGACGAGGACCGAGAAGATCTGGGTCCCGGGGCCGGATGGCGCGGAGAGGTATCTGTTCAGCCAGCAGATCGAGGACGACGGCTCCGCCCGACTCGTGAACTGGCTGCGCGCGGACGATCTGGTACCGGGGGGAAGGGTGACGGTGTTCACGAGCCGCCTGCAGGTTCTCGGCCTGGATGAGATCTGCCGTGAGATCGCGGACGCCGGGTTCGAGGAACCGAACGTTTCTCCCGTACGGTCTCCGCAGGGTGCGGAGATCGTGATGGTGACGACGTCCGCGGTTTCCTCCACGACGATCGCGGCTGACGATGCCGTCGCCTGAGCCGCCCCACCGGCAGCGCTTTCGCGGGACCGCCCCGCTGGGTGCCGAGGACCGTCCCGTGCGCTCCGCAGACGTCTCCTTCGAACGTGTCGGGGAGGACGCGGTGTGGGTCGCGTCCGTGCACGGCGTACCGACGTCGCGGGTCTCGCGCTCCGTCGTCGATCTGCTGGAGGCGATGGACGGCGAGACACCGCTCCACGTCCTCCGCACCCGCTTCGCACCGTCCGAGTCCTCGGAGAGCTTCCTTCGACTCGTCGAGCGCTTCCGAGCGAGCGGATTGCTGGAGGGCGCAGGAAGAATCCCGCCGGGGCGGCTGTCGTATCGTGCCCCGCTCACCCTGCAGGTCGCGACCCTGCGTGCGCCCGAGCTCTTCCGACGGTTGCACCGTCTGCTCCCGTCGCTTCCCAAGAGGGTGATGCTGATCCCCGTCGTCATGGCCGGGCTCGGGGCTGTTGCCGCCCTTCTTCAGGCGGCGGATGTCGTCCGGGTCGTCGTGACACCGGTGCCGCTGGCCGCCCTCCTCGGCACCGTCATCGCGCTCGGGCTGCTCACCCTGCTCCACGAGACGGCCCACGGCCTCACACTCACCGGCTTCGGCGGCACGCCCCGTCGGGCCGGTTTCATGATCTTCTATCTCGCTCCCGCGTTCTTCGTCGATGTGACCGACGGCTGGCGTCTCCGCGACCGTGGGCAACGCGTGTCGGTCGCCCTCGCCGGACCAGCCGTGCACGTGGTGGCCGCCGGAGTCGCTCTGGTCGCCGCTCTCGCGCTCCCGCCGTCCGAGCTTCGTCAGGCCGTGCTGCTGGCGGGTGTCTCGTGCGTCCTCATCGTCCTGATCAATCTCATCCCCTTCGTGCGCTTCGACGGATACATCGCGCTCATGAGTGCTCTCGACGAGCCGAATCTGCGCGAACGCACGATCCGCGATGCCTCGGACCGCCTGGTCCGGCTCCTCTTCGGGGGTGGGCGGTCGGAGAAGCGAGTGCCGCGGTGGTGGAGCGTGCCGTTCGGTCTGGCGAGCCTGTTCACGCCGTGCGTGTTGGTGTTCCTCGCTGTTGCACGGGTGGCGAAGGCGGGTACCGCGGGCGGCCCGGTGCTCTCCGTCCTCACGCTCGCTCTGGAGGTCATCGTGGCGATCACCGGGCTGACGATCGTGCTTCGGGCGCTCGTGCGCGTGCTCCGGGCCGGAGTGTCCCGAGTCCGATTCGCGACCGTGCTCGCCGTGATGACCGGCGCTGTCGTCATCGCCGGTGCCCTGATCCCCGTGCCACGCACGGTCACGCTCGGCTTCTGGACGCATGACGGCCGGATGTCGCTCGTGCAGGCCGGAGGAGGACGCGCTTCCGGAATCCCCGACGGCACCCGCGTCGACCTGATGACCAGCGGGATCCTCGGGAGCGCGGTGATCGGCACCGGGACGGTCGTGCACCGGTCCCCGACCCCGGTGACGGTGCCGTTGGACGCGCTGGTCCCGGTGTCCGCCCCCGACGTCTCCGTCGCCGCGGTGAGTATCGGCGTCGTCGAGTTATCCCCAGACCACCCAGCCCCGCCGGGCACCGGGCAGGCGCGTGCTCATCTGGGGACGACCGATCTGTGGCACGCGCTCTGGACGGCGGGAGTGACCGAGCCGTTGTCGACTCTCATGGACGAAAGGTAGGAGAAGGATGAACAGGAAGGATCGGGCGATCGAGGTCCGAGGGCTCACCAAGAGGTACGGCCATCGGGCGGCGGTCGATGGGCTCTCATTCGGGGTGCCGCGCGGGTCGATCGTCGGGCTGCTCGGCCCGAACGGGGCGGGTAAGTCGACCACCCTCCGAGCGATCGTCGGGCTGCTGCGACCGACGGAGGGGGAGTGCCTCATCGACGGCCGCCCGTTCGCGTCGCTGGAGAACCCCGCGACGCACGTCGGAGTCCACATGGACGGGTTCGGGTTCGAGGTGGGCATCACGGGGCGACGGCATCTGGAGATCGCCCGGCTGGCGGCGGGGGCTCCGTCGCAGCGCGTGGATGAGGTGCTGGACGAGGTGGGACTCGCGCCCGACGCCCGCCGCCGCGTCAAGACCTACTCGACGGGGATGGCGCAGCGACTGGGCTTGGCGACCGCGCTCGTCGGCTCGCCGCGGACACTGATCCTGGATGAGCCGGCGAACGGGCTGGATCCGGACGGCATTCGTTGGCTTCGCGGCTTTTTACGGAGCTTCGCCGACCGTGCCGGCACGGTGCTGATCGCGAGCCATCAGCTTCCCGAGCTCGAACAGGTGGTCGATGAGGTGGTCGTGCTCAAGCGTCGCGCCCTGTTCGCGGGGCCGCTGCGGGATCTCGTCACGAGCGACGCCGAGTCGCTGGAGAGCAGGTACTTCGAATTGATCGAGGGGGTGTCGGCGTGACGTCGGTGATTCGCAGCGAGCTGCTGCGTTCGGTGAGCGGCTTCTCCGTGCTCGCGATCTTCCTGGTCGCCGTCCTGCTGCCGGTGTACGTTCTCTGCTCGGATGGCTCGCACTTCGACCTCGCGGGCCTCGAGCCCGCCGCCGCGACACTCCAGGTTCTGCAGCCCCTCGCCTGGACGGCCCTCTCGGCCGCGTTCGTGGGCGCCTACACCGTCACCCGCGAGTACTACTACGGCTCGATGGACCGGACCCTCGTCGCCGTGGGGTTCCGGCGCGCCTTCGCGGGCAAGCTCGTGGCGGGGGCGCTGGTCGCCGTCGGCACCTCTCTCGTCATCTGCGTGCTCTGGACGGCGGCCGCCGCGATCCTCCTGACACGGGAGGGGCAGTCCTTCGTCCTCGGCGACGACGCCTGGGGAATGTACGGAGGCGCGCTCGTCGGCGCCGTCCTCGGCGCTCTCCTCGGAGGTGCGATCGGCTGGATCACCCGGAACTACTACGTGACGGCGGCGATCCTCCTCGCCTATCCGCTGGCCGTGGAGTTCGCGCTGCTGCGGACGGCGCCGGAGGTCGCGAGGTACTCGCCCGGCATGGTCCTCGCCGCGCTCGGAGCCCCCGCGTATCAGGGGCGGTTGCTCGACCTCCTTCCGGCGCTGGGCGTCGCGCTCGTGTGGACGGGCGGTCTGGTCGGGATCGCGTGGGCGCGAGGACGCCGGGCCGTCGCGTGATCGGTCGGGCTCTGCGTGCGCAGGCGCGCGACGTCGGCGGCGACCTCGTGCTGCTCGGTGCGGCGGTGGCGGCGCTCGTGATCTCGCTCCCGCTCGCGGCGAGCATTCCCTCAGAGCTCGCGGATGCCCCTGCCGGTGTCCGTGACACCCTCACCGCGCCGCTCCACACCGTCCTGGCGACCTCCGCGGCCGTTCTCGCGGCGGTCTACGGTTCGTTCCGGTACACGGTCGATCGGCGCGACGGCGTCATCGCGCAGCGTCTGATGCTGTTGCCGCGGTGGGCGGTCCTTCTGGTCCGGCTGCCGACGTCGGCGATCGGGGGAGCGGCCGTCGCGCTCGTCGCACTCCTCGGCGGCCACGTCGTGCTGTGGGCCACGATGGGCGGCATTCCCCTGGACGCAGCGGCGGTGGGCGCCACTCTCGCGCTCGGTGCCGTCGCCGGCCTGTGGGGAGTGGGGATCGGGATGATCGTCCAGGCCCACCTCGTCGCGCTCTTCGTCACGTCCCTGTCGCTCGGGGTCGCGACGCTCGTCGCGCTGTTCTGGAGCGCCGGGGCCGCGAGTCTTCCGCTGCTCGCGTTCCTCCAGACCCTCGGGTTCGACGTGACCGCCGTCGGGCTCTCCACGGGCGATCAGCTGTACGGCCTTCTCCCGGCCGGGCTGACGGCGGCCTGGGTGCTCGCGGCCGTCGGCGGGGGGAGCCTCGCGTTCCTGAGCCGCGACGTCACGTGACCGCCTCTGACCCCGGCCGCGGTCAGGTCGGCGACGTAGGATTCCGGGGTGGCAACCCCCAAGATCGTCCTCTTCTACGCCTTCACCCCGCTCGCCGATCCCGAGGCGATACGGGTGTGGCAGCGCGACCTCGGCGAGGCGCTGGGACTGCGGGGACGACTGCTGATCTCGAAGGACGGCATCAACGGCACCCTCGGTGGCGACCTCCCCGCACTCAAGAAGTGGGCGCGCTCGTTCCGGTCGTACGCGCCGTTCCGCGACGTCGACCTCAAGTGGAGCGAGGGCACAGGGCTGGACGAGCACGGCCGCAGCCTCGACTTCCCGAAGCTGAGCGTGAAGGTGCGCGACGAGATCGTGTCGTTCGGGGCGCCCGGCGAGTTGCGCGTGGACGAGCGCGGCGTCGTCGGCGGCGGAGCGCGACTCACCCCGGAACAGCTGCACGAGCTCGTGGCCGAGCGCGGCGAGGAGGTCGTGTTCTTCGACGGTCGCAACGCGCTCGAGGCGCAGATCGGGCGCTTCCGCGGCGCGGTCGTGCCCGCCACCGAGACCACGCGCGACTTCGTGGACCTGCTCGACTCCGGGGTCTACGACGACCTGAAGGGCAAGCCCGTCGTGACGTACTGCACGGGTGGCATCCGCTGCGAGGTGCTGTCGAGCCTGATGACGGCCCGCGGGTTCGGCGAGGTGTACCAGCTCGAGGGCGGCATCGTGCGCTACGGCGAGAAGTTCGGCGACGACGGGCTGTGGGACGGCTCGCTGTACGTGTTCGACGGCCGGGGTTCCGTCGACTTCAGCGATCACGCCCGGGTGATCGGTCGCTGCGCGGGCTGCGGCGCCGCGACCAAGCGCACCGCGAACTGCCCCGACCTCTCGTGCCGGGCGCAGTTCGTCGTGTGCGACGACTGCGACACCGTGCGCTGTGCCGCGCACCCCGCCGAGGCCGCCGCGTCCTGATCACCCGCGGGGGCGCTCAGGCCAGCAGCGCCGCATCCGCTCCGCGCGGGGCGTACCGCGACCGCGGCAGCAGTCGCGCGCGCACCCGGGTCGGGCCGTCGACGCTGTGCTGCAGGCTCGACAGCACCGCACGCAGGGGTTCCGCGAGATCGTCGGTCCCCTGTGCGCCGGGGCGGGCGTAGTTGGCGCGCTCGACCGCGGTGGTGAGGCGCTGCAGGGCTGCGGCGTCCGCGCCACGGTCGCGCGCGAGGGCGGCGGCTCGCGCACGGGGGCTGTCGGCGTCCGACACCGGCAGCGCCAGGTCGAGCAGGGTGTCGCGCAGTTCCGCCCACGCGGCGGCCGCGTCGCCTCGGGCCGCGCGACGCATCCGCATCCGCCGCTCGATGAGCCGCACGATCCCGGGGAGCAGGAGCAGCACGACCACCCCGAGCGTCACGAGCGCGACCGGGGTCGGGTCGAGGCGGCGCAGCTCTCCGGATCCCGCGGACCCGGGGTCCGCGTCACCCCGGTCGACGTCGGGGCCCTGCGTCTCCTGCGTCTGCGGCGCCGTGGTCGGCGCGGGCTCCGTGATCCCGCCGGTCGCACCGCCCTGGGCCTCGCCCGCGCGGAACGCCGTCGGAACGCCGAGCGACGCGGTGGGCTCGAACGACACCCAGCCGATGCCGGGGAACAGGACTTCGGGCCAGGAGTGCAGCTGGTCGCTCGTCACGGAGAAGATCGACTCGTCTCCGCGCTTCTCGTCGGTGAGCGAACCGGGGAGGTACCCGACCACGATCCGCACCCGCATGTCGAGGCTCTCGGCCATCAGGGCGAACGCGCCGGCGAAGTGCACGCAGTACCCGGAGCGCTCCTCCAGGAAGCGGGCGACGGCGTCGGCGCCGGTGCCGTCGAAGCCCTCCTCCACCGGCGTCTCCAGCGAGTAGTCGAACTGCGCGCGGAACCAGTTCTGCAGCGCCACGAGCCGGTCGTAGTCGGTGTCCGCGTCGGCGGTCACCTCGGCCGCGAGCTCGCCGATGATCCCGGGCAGCTCGACGTCCTCGATGTCGGGATCCGCGAGCGGCGGGGCCGCGTCGACCGCACGGATCTGCTCGAGCGTCGGCGTGACGCGTGTGGAGCTCACGGTGTAGTCGTTGCCGGCGGCGTCGGACCGACGCGAGTACAGCGTGCGGTTCTCGGGGGCCACCCGCCACGACCCGTTCAATCCCGACACGTCGGTGGCGGGGTACGGCACCGGCAGCCAGGCGCTCGACATGCGCAGGATGCGGATGGACGTGGTGGCGTCCTCGGTCGCGACGCCCTCGCTCCACTCCGGCTCCCCGAAGCCGTCCGCCTGCGACTGCAGGTCGCCGCGGTCGGGCTGCCACACACGGCCGTCGAAGCGGGACAGCGTGGTCAGGCGCAGATACGGCGCGGTGGCGGCGTCGGTGGCGAGGGTGAGCACCTCGACCGGGTTGGGCTGGCGCAGGTCGTCGCCGAGGCGCAGCGACGCGTCGACGGTCACGCCGACGCCGGTGCCGGCCATGGTGGGGGCGACGGGCAGCGCGGGCGTCACCACGAGCGCGGAGACGACGGCGGCCGCGCCGACCCCGACGGCGACCGACAGCGAGCTCCGGCGCGGAGAGGAGCCGTCGCGCTGCGCGGTGACCCGGAACAGCAGCAGCGCCGTGAGCGCGAGGGCCACGAACCAGGCGACGTTCGGGTCGCCGAAGGTCACGATCATCGGCACGGCGCCGATCACGCCGATCAGCACGGTGGCGAGCACGGCCGAGCGTTGGGCGACCAGGTGGTCGAGCAGGATCGCCACCACGGCGAAGCCCGCACCGAGGGCACCCGCCAGTGCGGGGGAGGCGTCGAGCGGCGCCGAGCCGAACACGATCTGCTCCCATGCGGCCGCCCCCAGGCCCTGGAACACCGCGAGGGTCGTCGCGGTGGGAACGACCCCCAGGATCGCGGTGTCGCCCGCGAGCAGCAGCGTGAGCACGGCGACCGCGACCGCGACCTGGGCGAGCAGCGCGCCGAGGTCGCCCAGTCCCGCGCGCCGGCGGCGGAGGAGGTGACGGACGAGCATCCCGGTGCCCACCACGGCCACCACGATCAGCACGACCGTGAACGACCAGGCCCCCGGCGTGATCACCGAGGTGAACGGCCACAGGGCAACGAGCGCTCCGACCGCGGCGAGCACGCCCGTGGCGACGACGCGATCCGGTTCGTCGCGGTCGCGGTGCCACCGCGGCACGGTGCGCGGCGGCGGGGTC
>NZ_SSDQ01000164.1:0-47113 GCF_004794315.1 Microbacterium sp. PF5
CGGATGCTCCCACGACCCAGCCATCACAACCAGGCCCGCAGGGCAACTTCTCTATCTTAGCCATCCCGACTCGCTTGTCAAATCAGCGCGCCGGGCGGATCGAGGATCCGCTGCGCAGCTGAGACAGCCGCAGAAGGGGTGGATCTCCCATCCTAGACGCACGCGCCTGATCTCTCAAGAGAGAAGGAGTGGGAGGTGGTTCTCCGCTTGAGGGGGGTGAAGCTCTGGGCTTCTCCGCTTCCCTGTGGGGCGAACAAGTAATAAGTTACGTGGGTTCCGGGGTTCTGGCAAATCGGGGCACCACCCCCGGGCGTGTCGGCACCGCGACAGGACCACATCAGCCCGGATCAGCCGGGTTTTTCCGCTCGGAAGCCGCGGAGTAGCATCGCGCCATGGGCCCCCACCGTCCGTCCCCCCGTGCCGCCGCTCCCGCGAGGACCCGTCCGAGCGCCGCCCTGCTGCGCCGGGTCTGGACGGAGATCGGCGGAGAGCCCGCTGCCGTGCACGACGCGCTCCCAGACCTCGCCGGTCTAGGCGACGTCCCGCTCCCTGCCCGTACCGCCGCCGGGGAACTCGCGCTGGGGAGCACGGCCGCCGCGACGCTGGCGGCGGGGCGCAGGGTCGCGGACCTGGATGTCGCCCGGGTCGCCGCCGCATACCGGAGCGACCGCCTCCTCACGGTCGACGATGCTCCCCCGCCCGTCTGGTCTCCCCTGTCGGGGTTCTGGACCACCGCCGACGGGTGGATCCGGACGCACGGCAACTACCCCCATCACGCTCGCGGGCTCCGGTCCGCCCTGGGGCTCGCGCCCGACGCCGGCCGCCCCGACGTCGCCGCAGCTCTTGCCACGCTCCCCTGCGACGAGGCCGTCCGGCGGATCGTGCACCACGGAGGACTCGCGGTCTCCGTGCGGGCCGAGCAGCCGGAGCACGACGCCCGTCTCCGCACCATGCCTCTGATCGAGGTCACCCGTGCCGGCGATGCCGCGCCCTCCGGTCGTCCGACGTCCGGGCCTCCGTCTCCCCTCGCCGGAATCCGCGTGCTCGATCTCACGCGCGTGATCGCCGGTCCCGTCTGCACACGCACACTCGCCCTGCTCGGTGCCGACGTGCTGCGGATCGATCCCCCGGCCATCGCCGAGCTCCCCTGGCAGCACCTCGACACCGGTCACGGGAAGCGCAGCACGATCCTCGATGCCCGTGACCCGGCGATGTCCGCTCTGCTCGCCACCGCCGACGTGGTCGTCCTGGGGTACCGTCCGGCGTCGCTCGCACGACTCGGCCTGTCTCCCGACACCCTCGTCGAGAGGTACCCCGGTCTCGTCGTGGCCGAGCTCAGCGCGTGGGGTGCCGACGCGCCGGAGCGCGCGGGCTTCGACAGCCTGGTGCAGGCGGAGAGCGGAATCGCGGTGATCGAGGGCGACGACGGCGTGCCCGGAGCGCTGCCCGCACAGGCGCTCGACCACAGCAGCGGCTACCTGCTCGCCGCGGCGGTGACCACGCTGCTCGGACGGCGTGCGCGCGAGGGCGGATCCTGGATCGCACGCACCTCGCTGCGCCGGGTCACCGCCGAACTTCTCGGGATGCCGCGCCGCACGGACCCGGTCGCTGCGCCGGATCCGGACGCGGCCTCGCACGAGGCGACGTTCGACGTCGACGGGGTGTCCCTCGTCACCGCGGCACCGGTCATCCCCGGCACGGCGTTCACGGCGCCGCACCCGTGGGGATCGGACGCACCGCGCTGGTGACGACGGCGCTGGTGACGACGGCCGCTGGTGCCGCGCGCGGTCAGCGCGACCGGACGGGGTCTCCTCGGCGCAGACCCACCACGGCACACAGCACGAGAGTGAGCGCACCCCACACCGCGCACGCCGGAGGCAGCACGCGATACGCCAGGTGAGCGACGGTGAACTCCGCCGTGAGGGGACCGAGCACCGCGAGACCGATCACCCACGCCGCCGCCAGGATCACCGGCAGCGAGAGCCACCAGGTCACCCGCACCGGCGAGGGCAGCCACCGGGTGACCGCGTCGCGAGGCACCGCACGCCGCAGCCGCAGCGCGGCCCACAGCCCGAGGCCGAGCAACGCCAGCACACTCGAACCGTGCTGCACCCATTTGTACCCGAGCAGCGGACCCCACTGCTCATCCAGCATCGGGAACAGCGCGACGCCCCAGCGCCCCTCGTGCGTGAACGCGTCCCACGCGATGTGCGACAGCACGCCGAGCACGAGCGACACCGCGAGCAGCAGCGGATACCAGGGGCGACCGAGACCGACCCCCACCGCACGGCCCGCGGCCACGGCGCCGCGGTCGTCCCACTCGCGCGGCAGCCGACGCGCGACCCACAGCGGCACCAGCTCACCGACCGACGGCCGCAGCACCACGCGCCAGAGCAGGAAGAGCACGAACGCCAGCAGCGCCGTCCAGATCACGTTGGCCACGGTGTGCGTGAACGAGTAGTCGAGACCCACGCCGCGCAGGAACAGCGGGAGATCCGGCGTCATCGCGCCGATCGCGATCGCCGCGGGCACGAGGGGCGTGCGCACGAACGGCAGCGCGACGATCGCGTGACTCGGCGTGAACGGCATCCGGATGCCGCGTCAGCTCAGGAACACGCCGGCGAGGGTCTTCTTGCCTCGGCGCAGCACCGAGACGCCACCGGGGAGAGTGCCCTGCACGGTCGCCGTGTCGTCCGCCACCCGCTCGCCGTCGAGCGATACTCCGCCCTGTGCGATGGCCCGCCGCGCCTCCGACAGACTCGACACGAGCCCGGTCGCGACCAGCGCATCGACCACGGGCGTCCCGGGCGCGACGGTCGCATGCGGCAGCTCATCGAGCGCGGAACGCAGCGTCGCCGGGTCGAGCGCGGTCAGGTCGCCCTGTCCGAACAGTGCCTCCGACGCGGCGATCACGGCCGCCGTGGCCTCGATGCCGTGCACGGTCGCCACGACCTCGAGCGCCAGACGCTTCTGCGCGGCGCGTCGGAACGGCTCGGTCGCGACGAGCTCGGCGTACTCCTCGATCTCGGCCCTCGTCAGGAACGTGAACACCTTGAGCCGCTCGATCACATCGGCGTCGGCCGTCGACAGCCAGAACTGGTAGAACGCGTACGGGCTGGTGAGCTCCGCATCGATCCAGATCGCGTTGCCCTCGCTCTTGCCGAACTTGGTGCCGTCGCTGTTCGTGATCAGGGGCGTGCCGATCGCGTGCACGGACACACCCTCGACACGGTGGATCAGATCGGTGCCGCTGGTCAGGTTGCCCCACTGATCGGACCCGCCCGTCTGCAGACGGCAGTCGTACTGACGGTAGAGCTCCAGGAAGTCGAGACCCTGCAGGATCTGGTAGCTGAACTCGGTGTAGCTGATGCCCGCGTCCGAGTTGAGGCGCGCGGCGACCGCGTCCTTCTTCAGCATCGTGCCCACGCGGTAGTGCTTGCCGATCTCGCGCAGGAAGTCGATGGCGGACAGCGGCGCGGTCCAGTCGAGGTTGTTCACCATGCGGGCCGCGTTGTCGCCCTCGAAGCTGAGGTAGCGCTCCACCTGTCCCCGCAGGCGATCCACCCACTCGGCCACCGTCTCGCGTGTGTTGAGCGTGCGCTCCGCGGTCGGACGGGGATCGCCGATGAGCCCGGTCGAGCCGCCGACGAGACCCAGCGGCCGGTGCCCGGCGAGCTGGAGCCGACGCAGCAGGAGCAGCTGCACCAGGTGACCCAGGTGCAGGCTCGGCGCGGTCGGATCGAACCCGCAGTAGTACGTGATGGGGTCTCCCGCGAGCAGGGCGCGCAGCGCCTCCTGGTCGGTGGACACGTGGACCAGGCCACGCCACACGATCTCGTCCCACACGTTCTCGAACGTGGGATCGATCGCCTGGGGTGCGGTCGTCAGGTCGGGAGTTGACACGCGCTCCAGGCTAGCAGCGCGCGGTGCGGCATCCCGCCTCACACCGCACCGTCGAGCTCGGCGATCTCCTCGGGCGCGAGGGCGAGCTCGGCCGCGTCCAGCGCGGTGTCGAGCTGCGCGATCTTGCTCCCCCCGAGGATCGGCCGGATGCCGTGCGCGAGCAGCCATGCCAGCACGATCTGCCCGCGCTGGGCGTCGTGCGCGTGCGCGATCCGGTCGAGGACCGCGAGGCGCCGCGCGGTGCCGGGGTGGTCGTAGACCTCGGGGATCGCCTTCGCCGCGTTGTCGTACGCCCCGGACAGCAGGGGCGTGTACGCCCAGGTCTCCAGACCGTTCGCGGCGGCGTAGTCGCGCTGCTCGTCGCTCAGCACGCCGAACGGGTGCACCACCCCCGGCGGCAACGTGCCGGGGCGCACGCGCAGATAGGTCGCGTTGAGCTGGAGCGCATCGAGCAGCGCGCTGCCGATCGCCGCCGCGTGAGCGCGGGCCCGCTCGATGCGCCAGGCGGGATGATTGGACGCGCCGACGCGCCGGACCGTCCCGCTGCCGGTGAGCGACGCGAGGCCGTCGACCGTCCGCTCGATGGGGACGGCGCGATCCTCCTGGTGCAGCCAGAGCAGATCGATGGTGTCGACGCCCAGGCGCGACAGACTGCCCTCGACAGCCTGCGCGATCGCCCGCGGCGACAGGCCCGTGCGGTGCGCGGGCCACGAGCCCGGCCACAGCGGTTCGGCACCGACCTTCGTCGACAGACGGATGCGCTCGCGGACACCGGGGCGAGCGGCGAGCCACCGACCGATCACCGCCTCGGACGCCCCGCCGTGCCCGGTGTCGCTGGCCCAGAAGCTGTAGCAGTCGGCGGTGTCGATCCAGCTGCCGCCGCGTTCGACGAAGCGGTCGAGCAGGGCGAAGGCGGTGTCCTCATCGATGAGGGTGCCGAAGGACATGGCACCGAGGACGATCGGGGATGCGCGATGCGGAGAAGCGGTCATGCAGGAAGCATGCAACCTGGAGCGCACTCCAGGTCAAGCCCTAGGATCACGGCATGACCACGACCTACACGCCGGCCGAGACCGCCGCCCGCTCCGGCTTCAGCATCGACACCCTGCGGTACTACGAACGCGAGGGCATCCTGCCCGCGGTGCCGCGCACGGCCGGAGGCCACCGGGTGTACACCGATGCGGAGCTCGGGCTGCTCGAGTTCCTCAAGTGCCTGCGCGAGACCGGGATGCCCGTGGAGCGTCTCCGGCGGTACGGACAGCTGTGCCGCGACGACGACACCATCCCCGAGCGGATCGCCCTCCTGGAGGAACACGCCGAGACCGTGGAGCGGCAGCTCGCGGAGGTCCTCGCGCAGCAGCACCGCCTCCAGGAGAAGCTGACCTGGTACCGGAGGCAGCTGGCCTGACTCAGGTGTGCGCGGCCCACCACACCAGGAACGCCGCACCGAGCCCGATGACCCAGCTGACGAGGCTGCCGACCAGGAAGTACTCGGCCCTGGCGCCGGTCTCTCCGTCGCGGGAGATCTCGGGGAACCGGACGATGCCCTTGGCCGCGAGCATGGCCGCCAGCACGGGATAGGCGGCCGCGAGGGTGAGGATCATCACCAGCACGCGCTCGAGCGGTCCGATGAGCCGACCGCCCTTGAAGCCGTTGCGCGGATCGGTCGCCGGCAGGACCGCCTCCACCGGGGCATGCGCCGCACGCGCCGCGGCGGGTTCGGCAGTCTCGGGCGACGACGGCTCCGGGGCGACCGCGATCGGGGCGGGGTCGGCCGGCCGCCAGGTGTGCTCGCCGTCGAGGGCCGCCCGCACCACGAGGTTCGACGACTCCAGCAGGAAGACCCCGGCTCCGAGCGCGAGCACGGCGAGGTCGAACGACACCTCGCCGAAGGGCGACCGCAGCGTCCAGAGCTCGCCGATGAGCCCGGTCTCGTCGCGCGCACCCACCCACACGACCGCGCCGATGCTGAGGGCGGCCACGGCGACCGCGGGCCAGAAGCCGGCGCGGGAGGGTCGGCCGTCCGGCATGCTCCACACCCAGAGGGCACCTCCGGCGAGGCCCAGGACGGCCCAGAGGAGCGCCTCCCCTCCGATGCCGAGCAGCACGATGACCGCGGCGGCGACCACGTATCCGAGCCAGCGACGGGGCACGAACTGACGCACCAGATCGGCCGCGCCGATGGCGAGGAGCAGGAAGCCGGCGAGGATCATGCGCCCTCCCCTCGCAACGCCGCCAGTCCCTCGATGAGCGCCGCCGCCCCCGCACTGCGCAGGGACTTGGAGACGCTGGGCTGCGTGATGCTCTCCTGTGCCGCCAGCTCCTGCTGCGACCGGCCGATCAGCCGACCGTAGGTGAGGCGTCGCTCGCGCGCGGTCATGGCGCCGACGAGCTCGTCGCGGACGAGGACGTAGGCGTTGGCGGCGGCGATCACGGCGGGCATGACCTCATCCTGACCCGGGGCACCGACAATCCAGGTGCGCGTCCGCGGCACGGCGCGCTGTTCGCGGGCATGGACGGTCTCGATCGCGGCGCGCGCGGCATACCATCCCGGCCCGTCCGCGAGCTCGCCGTGGATTGAATCGACCGCGCGCACCTCCCCCACGCCGATCCCGAAGCGGAAGGCGAGGTCGTCCGGCAGCCGCAGCTGGATCATCAGGAGCGAGGTGAGCGCATCGGTCAGCTCTCGATAGACGGCCTGCTGCTCGTCCCCTACCGTGGGCGTGAGCGGCTGCAGTGCGAGAGGTCGGTCGGACTCGACCTCGGCGATGGTGTCGTCGAGCGCCCGCTGGGCGGCACTGCGGTCGTCGAGCTCGCGGGAGCCCACGATGTCGGCGATCACGGCGATGACCATGGCATAACCGTAGCACGAATAAGCTGAGTTTATGCATCTTTTGGTTATAGATCGGAGATATGCCTGATATGAGCATCATGCCCTGGAGTGCAGGAACCTGGACCCATGCGCCAGACGACGTCGCGGACAGCGGAGCGCACCTCGACGTGACCGCCGCCGAGGGCAGCGACGCCTGGCGGCACACCGCGTACGGCTTCGTGCACGACACCGAGCACGCACTCCTCGCTCCCCTGGCCGTCGGCGAGGCGATGGAGGTGTCGTTCCGCGCCCCCTGGGAAGGACAGTTCGACCAGGCCGGCCTCTTCGTGCGCGCCGACGACGAGCACTGGGTCAAGGCGGGCGTCGAACACGCCGACGGCCACCTCGGGCTCGGCGCCGTCGTCACCGCCATGGTCTCCGACTGGTCGGTCGGACACGTCGACGACTGGCGGGACAGCGAGATCACCGTCCGCGTCAGCCGCTGGCGCGACGCGCTGATCGTCCGCGCCGCCGCCGACGGCGGACCCTGGCGTCTCGTGCGGGTCGCGCCCTTCGACGGCGAGGCCCCCGCCGTGGCCGGACCGTTCCTCGCCGCACCCACGCGCGCCGGGCTCACCGTCCGCTTCACACGCTGGGAGCGGACCGCCGCAGATCTCGACCTGCACTAGCCGCGCGGGTCGAGACCGCCGAAACCGGAGCGGGCCGCGGACGACCGCGGCCCCCTCCGCTCACAGCCCGAGAGCGTGCGCCGCCGCCTGGGCCCTGGCCACCAGCTCGGCGCGCTGCTCGGCCACGCGCACCGGCGCGGTCCCGCCCACGCCCGACCGGGACGCCACGGACCCCTCGATCGTCAGCACCTCCCGCACCGCGGGAACCAGGTGCTCGGACACCGACCGCAGCAGCTCGTCCGACGTCTGCTCCAGACCGATCCCCTGCTCTTCGCACGCGCGCACCAGCGCGCCGGAGATCTCGTGCGCATCGCGGAACGGCACCCGCTGCTTCACGAGCCACTCCGCCACGTCGGTCGCCAGGGAGAAGCCCTGCGGCGCCAGCTCCGCCATCCGCTCCGTGTCGAAGCGCAGCGTCGCGATCATCCCCGCGAACGCCGGCAGCACGACCTCGAGGGTCTGCACCGAATCGAACACCGGCTCCTTGTCCTCCTGCAGGTCGCGGTTGTACGCGAGCGGGAGGCCCTTGAGCGTCGCCAGCAGACCGGACAGGTTGCCGATCAGCCGCCCCGACTTCCCGCGCGCGAGCTCGGCGATGTCGGGGTTCTTCTTCTGCGGCATGATGCTCGAGCCCGTCGAGTACCCGTCGTCGAGCGTGACGAAGCCGAACTCGCGGGTGTTCCAGAGGATGATCTCCTCCGACAGGCGCGACAGATCCACGCCCGTCATCGCCGCGATGAACGCGAACTCGGCCACCACATCGCGCGCGGCCGTGCCGTCGAGCGAGTTCTCGGCCGGGCGATCGAGGCCCAGCTCGGTCGCGACGAGAGCCGGGTCCAGCCCCAGCGTCGAGCCGGCGAGCGCTCCCCCGCCGTAGGGCGAGACGCCCGCACGACGACGCCAGTCGACCAGGCGCTCCAGCTCGCGCACGAGCGGCCACGCGTGCGCCTGGAGGTGGTGCGCGAGGAGCACGGGCTGGGCGTGCTGCAGGTGCGTGCGGCCGGGAAGAATCGCCTCCGGGTGGGCCTCGGCCTGCGCCACCAGGGCATCGATCACCCGCAGCAGGTCGCGCGCGATCACCCGGGCGTGATCGATCAGGTACATCCGGACGAGGGTGGCGATCTGGTCGTTCCGGCTGCGTCCGGCGCGCAGCCGACCGCCCAGTTCCGGCCCGAGCTCCGCGATCAGCGCCTGCTCCAGCGCACCGTGCACGTCCTCATCGGTCGGGACGGGCAGCAGCGTGCCGTCGGCGACCCTGCGAGCCACCGCGTCCAGCCCGTCGTGCATGCGCTGGGCCTCGTCCGGCTCCAGATATCCGGCCGCGGCGAGCGCCGTGGCGTGCGCGTGCGAACCCGCGATGTCGTACGGCGCCAGGATCCAGTCGAAGTGGGTCGAGCGGCTGAGCTCCACCAGCTCGGGCGAGGGGCCCGTGGCGAAGCGGGCGCCCCACAGCGCGCCCTCGTTCGTGCCCTCGTGCGTCTGTCCGGTCATCACGCGTTCTTCTTGCCGAGCAGCCACACCAGCAGCGCCTTCTGCGCGTGCAGGCGGTTCTCCGCCTCGTCCCACACCACGCTCTGCGGCCCGTCGATCACCGACGAGTCCACCTCGTAGCCACGATCAGCGGGCAGGCAGTGGATGAAGATCGCCTCGTCGTCGGCGAGCTGCATGGTCTCCGGCGTCACCTTGTAACCGCCCAGATCGCGGATGCGTGCGATCTTCTCCTCTTCCTTGCCCATCGACACCCAGGTGTCTGTCACCACGACGTCGGCACCCGCCGCCGCCTCGACCGGGTCCGTGAACAGGGTGATGGAGCCGCCGGTCTCCGCCGCACGGCGGTCGGCGGCCTCGATCACATCGGCGCGCGGCGCGTAGTCCTCGGGCGAGGCGATCCGCACGTGCATGCCCGCCGTGACACCGGCGAGCGCGTAGGAGTGGGCCATGTTGCTCTGTCCGTCGCCGAAGAACGTCAGGGTCAGTCCCTTCAGGTCGCCCTTGTGCTCGCGGATGGTCAGCAGGTCGGCGAGGAGCTGACAGGGGTGGAAGTCGTCGGACAGGGCGTTGATGACGGGAACGCGGGTGCCCTCCGCCATCTCCTCGAGTCCCGCCTGCGCGTACGTGCGCCACACGATCGCGGCGACCTGGCGCTCCAGCACCCGTGCGGTGTCGGACGGCGTCTCCTTGCCGCCCAGCTGGCTGCTCGCGGTCGAGATGATCAGCGGGCTGCCGCCCAGATCCGCGATGCCCACCGCGAATGACACCCGGGTGCGGGTGGACGACTTGTCGAAGATCACGGCGACAGTCTGCGGGCCCGCGAGGCTCTTGTCGGCCCAGCGGTCCTTCTTGAGCTCGAGGGCGAGGTCGAGGATCTCCGCCTGCTCGGCGGGCGTGAGGTCGTCGTCGCGCAGCAGGTGGCGGGTCATGCGGGTACCTTTCCGGGGGCAGAGGAGTGGACGTCGGCGAGGCTCGCCGCGAACAGCTCGCGGAACTCGGCCAGCTCGGCGTCGCCGATCGTGAGGGCGGGCGCGATGCGCACGGTCTCAGGGTTCGCGGCGTTCACGATCAGACCGCGCTCCTGGGCTGCCGCGACCACGGCTCCGGCGACCGGCTCGGTGAGCGCGACGCCGACGAGGAGGCCACGGCCGCGGACACCCGCGAGGAGCGGCGAGTCGATGCCCAGGATGATCTCGCGCAGCTCGGCGCCACGGCGGGCCGCATTGCCGACCAGATCCGCGCGTTCGATCTCGGCCAGCACCGCGTCGGCCACGGCGGTCGCGAGCGGGTTGCCGCCGAACGTGGAGCCGTGGGAACCGGGAGTGAACAGGGCGCTCGCGGCACCGTACGTGACCAGGGCCCCGATCGGGAACCCGCCGCCGATGCCCTTGGCGAGCGTGATCGCGTCGGGCGTGACGCCCTCGTGACTGAAGCCGAACCACTCGCCCGTGCGGCCGGCACCGGTCTGGATCTCGTCGACGATCAGCAGAGCCCCGTGCGCGAGCGTGAGGGAGCGCGCCGCCGCGAGGTAGCCCTCCGGCAGCTCGACGACACCGGCCTCGCCCTGGATGGGCTCGACGATGACGGCCGCGACCCGGTCGTCCATCGCGGCCTCCAACGCCTCGACGGTGGCCGGGATGTGCTCGACCCCGCCCGGCATCGGCGCGAACGGCGCGCGCATCGACTCCTTCGCCGTCAGCGCGAGGGACCCCATGGTGCGACCGTGGAACCCGTTCTCCAGCGCGAGGATGCGCGGGCGCTCCGCTCCACCGTGCAGGCGCGCGAGCTTGAATGCCGCCTCGTTGGCCTCGGCCCCCGAGTTGGAGAAGAACACGCGCCCGTCGATGCCGGCACCCGCGAGACGCTTGAGCCGTGCGGCGAGCGCGAGCTGCGGCGGCGTCGCGAAGTAGTTCGAGACGTGCGCGAGCGTGGCCGCCTGCGTGGCGACCGCGTCGACGAAGACCGGGTGCGCGTGACCGAGCGAGGTCACGGCGATGCCGGCGAGGAAGTCGAGGTAGCGTCGGCCGTCGGCATCCCACAGGTACGAGCCCTCTCCACGGGTCAGCAGCGCCAGCCGCTCCCCCGCGTTGAGCACGAGATCACGTGCCGCGTCGTCCTGCCAGACGGTCATGCCGTCGCCCCTTTCTCTCCCAGGACCACTTCGGTCCCGATTCCCTTGCTGGTGAACAGTTCGACGAGCACCGAGTGCGGTACCCGTCCGTCGATGATCGCCGCGGCGTCCACGCCGCCCTCGACCGCGTCCAGGCACGCCCGCATCTTCGGGATCATGCCCGACTCCAGGCGCGGCAGCATCTCGATCAGCGCATCCGAGGTGAGGTGCGACACGAGCGAGTCGCGGTTGGGCCAGTCGGCGTACAACCCCGGCACGTCGGTGAGGATCACCAGCTTGCGCGCCCCGAGCGCCACGGCGAGTGCCGCGGCGGCCGCATCCGCGTTCACGTTCAGCGACTGGCCGGGGTGGTCGAGGTCGGGCGCGATGCTCGAGATGACCGGGATGCGACCGGCCGCGAGGTGGTCGAGCACCGCGGTGGGGTCGACCTGCACCACGTCGCCGACCCGGCCGAGGTCGATCTCCTCGCCGTCGACGACCACGCCGCGGCGACGCCCGCCGAACAGACCGGCGTCCTCTCCGCTGAGCCCCGTGGCGATCGGCCCGTGCGAGTTGATCTTCGCCACGAGCTGCGGGTTCACCTGCCCGGTGAGCACCATGCGCACGACACTGATCGCCTCGGTGTTGGTGACGCGGTAACCGCCCTTGAACTCGCTCGGGATCTCGAGCCGGTTCAGCATGTTCGAGATCTGCGGGCCGCCGCCGTGCACGACCACGGGCTGCACGCCGACGTAGCGGAGGTAGGCGATGTCCTGCGCGAAGGCCTCCTGCAGCTCGTCCGAGACCATGGCGTTGCCGCCGTACTTGACCACGACGATCTGGTCGCGGAAGGTCTTCAGCCACGGCAGCGACTCGATCAGCGTGGTCGCCTTCTGCGCGGCGACGTCGGGCGTGGTGTCCTGGATGTCGGTCATGAGGCGTAGGCGCTGTTCTCGTGCACGTAGTTGTGGGTCAGGTCGTTCGTGAGCACCGTCGCGGTGGCCTCGCCGACCTTGAGGTCGATCAGCAGGTGGGTGGCGCGCGGCGTGAGGTCGACCTCCTCGCGCGGACGGTCGGGGCCGCCCGCCGTGCACACCCGGACCCCGTTCATCCACACGTCCACGTCGTACGGGTCGAACTGCGCGTTCGTGGTGCCGATCGCCGCGAGCACCCGCCCCCAGTTGGGGTCGTTGCCGAAGATCGCGGCCTTGAAGAGGTTGTTGCGCGCGACCGAACGGCCCACCTCGACGGCCTCCTGCTCGGTGACGGCGTGACGCACCTCGATCGTGATGTCGTGGCTCGCCCCCTCCGCATCACCCTGCAGCTTCACCGCGAGCTCCTGGCAGAGCGCGGTGAGCGCCTCGGCGAAGTCGTCGAGGTCGGGCACGACCTCGGAGGCCCCGTTGGCCAGCAGCGTGACCTGGTCGTTGGTCGACATGCACCCGTCCGAGTCGAGCCGGTCGAAGGTCTGTCCCGTCGCACGGCGCAGCGCCTCATCGGCCTGCAGCGGCTCCAGCACCGCGTCGGTCGTGAGCACCACGAGCATGGTCGCCAGGCCCGGGGCGAGCATGCCCGCGCCCTTCGCCATGCCGCCGATCGTCCAGCCGTCGCGCGACACGACAGCGGTCTTCGCGACCGTGTCGGTGGTCATGATGGCGTGTGCGGCGCTCTCTCCCCCGTCGGCGCTGAGCTCGGCGATGGCCTGCGCCGTGCCCGCGAGCACCTTGGCGCGGAAGGCCTCGTCGCCCGTGCCGATCAGGCCCGTCGAGCAGACGAGCACGTCGCCCGCGCTGATGCCCAGCAGCTCGGCGGCCGTCTCGGCGGTCTGGTGCGTGGTCTGGAAGCCGAAGCTGCCGGTGAAGCAGTTCGCCCCGCCCGAGTTGAGCACCACGGCCTCGACGACCCGGTCGGCCACGGCCTGCTGCGACCAGATGATGGGGTTCGCCTTGGCGCGGTTGCTGGTGAACACCGCGGCTCCGACCTTGCGCGGACCCCGGTTCACGACCACGGCGACGTCGGGCTTGCCAGTGGACTTGAGGCCGACGGCGACCCCGGCAGCTTCGAATCCTGCGGGTGCGGTAACGCTCACGGGGCGACTCCGTTGATCGAGAGGGCACGGGCCTCGGGGAGCCCCAGCGCGATGTTCATGGACTGGATGGCGGCACCGGCCGTGCCCTTGACGAGGTTGTCGACGGCGGTGACGACGGTGACCCGGTTGGCGGAGCGGTCGATCGCCAGGCCGATCAGGGCGGTGTTGGCGCCCAGGACGTCGGCGGTGCGGGGGAAGCTGCCCTCCGGCAGCAGCTGCACGAAGGTCTCTTCGCCGTACGCGCTCTCCCAGGCCGCGCGGATCTCCGCGTCGGTCGCGCCCTCGACGATCGGCGCGGTGGAGGTGGCGAGGATGCCCCGCGACATCGGGACGAGCACCGGCGTGAACGAGATGCGGATATCGGCGCCCGAGGCGTCGGCGTCGGCCGGACGGGCCGCAGCGAGCGCCTGCCGGATCTCCGGGATGTGCCGGTGGGTGCCGCCGACCGCGTAGGGGTTGGCCGAGCCGAGGATCTCGCTGGCGAGCAGGTTCGGCTTGAGGCTCTTGCCCGCCCCGGACGGGCCGACGGCGAGGACCGACACGATGTCGGACGGGTCGATCACTCCGGCGGCGACACCCGGTGCGAGGCTCAGGCTGACCGTGGAGGCGTTGCATCCGGGAGCCGCGATGCGCGTCGACCCGCGCAGCGCGTCGCGCTGCCGTCCGCCCGCGACCGGCAGCTCGGGAACGCCGTACGCCCACGGCTCATGGAACGCGCCGCCGTAGAAGGCGTCCCAGGCGGCCGACGAGGTGAGCCGGTGGTCGGCGCCCGCGTCGATCACCAGCGGGACGTCGCCGAGCGCGTCGGTGTACTGCCCCGACTGGCCGTGCGGGAGGGCGAGGAACACGATGTCGTGACCGGCCAGGATCTCGGGAGTCGTGTCCTGGAGCGTGAGATGCGCGAGCGAGCGGAGGTGCGGCTGGTGGTCGACGAGCGGTTGACCGGCGTTCGAGTGCGCGGTGACGGTGCGGATCTCGATGTCGGGGTGGGCGGCCAGGAGGCGGAGGATCTCGCCGCCTGCATAGCCCGATGCGCCGGAGACGGCGACGGAGTACGTCATGCTTCTACCTTAACGGTCGGGTCCTCGACGATTTCGGGACCGGGGGCGGGGCCGAAGGCGGCGACACCGGCACTCGACCGCCGCGCACGCGCAGGCAGGAGGGCGGGGTCGCCTAGAGTCGGCGGCCGCGGCGTCGGCGCACAGCGATGACGCTCGGAGCGAGCGTCGAAGGAGCGGTGGCGGCCGAAGGCATGTCGCGACAGTAGCGCGGCCGTCGTCGCCACCGCAAATCCGCACCGTCATCCGAAGGCGGCGGCCTCCAGCGGCGCGGCGAAGAACGCCAGCTCGTGTGCGCTCGACGTGCGGAAAGCGCGCCGCATGCGCTCCCGTCCGGAGGCGTCAGACCGCGATGCCGCCGCGGTCGCGAAAGCGATGGCCTGCGCCGTCGCCTCCTCGAACGCCGGATCGGCGTAGGTCGACAGCCACGAGGCATAGGGGTGATCGGGATCACGGGCCTCCACGCCGAAGTCTCCCGCGTGCAGCCGCCTGCCCAGATCGGTGTACAGCCAGAAGCACGGCAGCACGGCGGCGACGAGCTCGGCATGATCGCCGCCGAACGCGACCGATCGCAGATGGTCGAGGTACGCGGTGGTCGCGGGCGCGGGTTCCGCCGCGAACGTCTCCGCGCTCACCCCGCGCTCGGGCGTGAGCCACGACGCGTGCAGCTCCAGCTCCCCCACGATCGATCCGTGCGCCGCGTGCGCCCAGAACGCCTGCTCCGCCGAGGTGGGAGCGGTCCGCGCCGCGGCCGCGAGCACCCTCGCGTACTCGCGCAGGTACAGCGCATCCTGCGCGAGGTAGAACAGGAACGGCTCGCGCGCGAGTGTGCCGTCGGCGAGACCGCGGAGGAAGGGCAGCGCGTCGATCCCGTCGCGCACGTCGGAGATGTCCTGCCACCAGTCGCCGGCGATCTCCTCCGCCGTCTGCCGGGTTTCCAGGTCGCCGCGGTCCCACATTCCAGCGAAATGATGGACGGGCCCATGTCCCTGCCCCACGGCGAGCGCACCCGCCGCCCGCAGCGACTCTCGCAGCCAGGCGCGCGCGGCACGCACCGCGTCGGACGGCGTGAGACCGCGGGCGAGCAGGGTGGCGAGCGCCGACGACAGGGAACAGCCGGTGCCGTGAGTGTTGGTGGTGGGGATGCGCGCTCCGGGGAACTCGTCCCGCAGGCCGCGGTCCGCGTCCACCAGCGCATCCGGCGCCTCGTCACCCGTGAGATGCCCGCCCTTCACGAGCACCGCGGCGCCGATGTCGGCCGACAGCTCCTCAGCAGCGGCGAGCGCATCCGGCCAGTCGGTGACGGGGCGACCGACCAGCACGGCGAGCTCGGCGAGGTTCGGCGTGACCACCGTGGCGCGCGTCAGCAGCCCCCGCAGTTCACGCTCCGCGTCGGGGGCGAGCAGACGGTCGCCCGATGTCGCCACCATGACCGGGTCGAGCACCACCACCGGGGGACGCTGCACATCGAGCCAGTCGGCCACCGTGCGGATGACCTCGGCGTCGGCGAGCATCCCGACCTTCACGGCGTCGATGACGATGTCGTCGGACACGGCGTCCAGCTGCGCGCGGAGGAAATCCGCCGGAGGAACGTGGACCGCCCGCACTCCCCGCGTGTTCTGCGCCGTGAGGGCGGTGAGCGCCGCCATCCCGTATCCGCCGTTCGCGGCGATCGCCTTCAGGTCGGCCTGGATGCCGGCGCCGCCCGACGGGTCGCTGCCGGCGATGCTGAGCACACGCGGCACGACCCCCGCCCGCCAACGACGACGGAACGCGGAGGCCGTCTCCGCGGGGTCCGCGGCGGCGCAGAGCGCGGAGACCACGGCGAGCCCCGCCGCGCCTGCGGCCTGGAGCGCCTCGGTGTCATCGATGCCGACCCCGCCGATCGCGACGCACGGGAGCGGGCTCTCGGCCGCGAAGGCCGCGAACCCCTCGACGCCGAGCGGCTCCGGGTGGTCCGGTTTGGTGCTCGTGGGGCGGATCACCCCGACACCGAGGTAATCGATGGTGCCCTGCGGCAGTGCGCGCACGGCATCGAGGTGTTCACGGGTGTTCGCGGTGAGTCCGATGAGCGCGTCCGGACCGAGCAGCTCTCGCGCACGCCGCACCGACGCATCGGCCTGGCCGAGATGCACGCCGTCGACCCGCGCGCCGCGCGCCCGCGCCTCGACAGCGGCGTCCAGACGATCGTTGACCACCAGCAGCGCCCGCCCGTCGATCACGGCGGAGAGCGCGATCAGCTGCTCGACGGTCTCCTCGTGCGCGGCGTTCTTGTCGCGCAGCTGCACGATGCGTGCGCCGCCGTCGACCGCGCGGCGCACGGTCTCGACCACACCGCGCTTCCCGCACAGCCCGGGATCGGTGACGAGATACAGCGAGAAGTCGGCACTCATCGGGTCTCCTCCGACACGCGGGCGCCCGCGGCGACGTTATCCGCGGTCACGGCGTCGAGCGCGTCCAGCAGCGCGACAGCGAAAGTGCCGGGCCCTGCGGCGACCGGGGCGGCGTGCTCGGCCGCCACGGTGTAGACGAGGGTCGCCGCGGCGACCGCCGTGAGCGCATCGTCTCCCGTCTGCCGAGCGGTTCCGAGGAAGGCCGCCATCACGGCGCCCAGAGCACAGCCGCCACCCGTCACGCGCGTGAGCAGTTCGTGGCCGTTGGCGATGCGCACGACGCGATCGCCGTCGGTGATCAGGTCGACGGGCCCGGACACGGCCACCACGGCTCCCGTGGTGCGGGCGAGCTCCTGCGCCGCCCCGGCAGCGGCCTCGGTGCCGTCGGTCGCGTCGACGCCGCGACCGCCGGCCGTGTGGCCTGCCAGGGCGAGGATCTCGGACGCATTGCCGCGGATCGCGGTCGGACGCCGCGCCGCGAGCTCATGCGCGAGGGTCGTGCGCACCGGCAGCACGCCGATCGCGACCGGGTCGAGCACCCACGGGGTGCCGGACGCCGCGGCTCCCGTCACGGCCTCCACGCTCGCGGCGCGCTGCTCGGGCGTCGGCGTGCCCAGGTTGATCAGCAGACCGGAGGCCACACCGGCGAACATCTCGGCCTCGCCGACGATGTCGACCATCGCGGGCGCGGCGCCCAGGGCGAGCAGCACGTTGGCGGTGAAGCCCGTGACGACCGCGTTGGTGACGCAGTGCGTCAACGGAGGCGACTGCCGCAGCGCCTCCCGCAGTCTTCCCGCCGAGGCGGCGAGGTCGGGGGTGGAAACAGGACGCAGAAGATCGCTCATCGCGACATCCCTTCGCTAGTACGAACTAGATCAGGTTCGACGGGTGTGATCTCAGCCGCGGATGCGGCACCCCGTGTCACTGCCTCGCAGTCTAGCGAGCCCCGGCGGGTCCCTCCGTGACGGCCGCGAGGATCCGCAGCTCCTCGGCGCGGGTCAGCCCCGCCCTCCGCTCCCGGTCGACGCCGCGTGCGCGCTCGTCGTCGATCACGCGCGCGATCGTGTCGGCCAGCGGACGCAGCGCCCCACCGCGCGCCCGATAGGCGGCGTTCGACCGCGTCATGAATCCGGTCATCTCCTCGGGCAACCAGAGCGGGAGCGAATGCGGGCCCATCCAGTACTCCACGCCCTGGGCCACCAGCCGATCCGCGTCGGCGATCACCGTCGCCCCCTCGTGACCAGCGGCACGACGCACGGCGGCCAGCACCTCCCCGAGCGGACGCGCATCGCCGATCGCATTCACGGGAGAACCGGGAGACGCCGTCACGAGGAACGCCGCCAGATCGTCCACATCGATCACCTGCGCGGTCTTCCCGTCGAGGGGCGGCAGGAGCACCGGACCGTCGGCCGCGCGGAGAAAGGCGGCGGCCCAGTAGCCGAAGCGATCGCTGGGGTCTCCGTCGCCCACGATCAGCCCGGGACGCGCGACGAGCGCGCGTGCGCCGAGGGCCGCGACGGCGTCTTCCGCCGCGACCTTCTGGGCCGCGTAGTCGTCCTCCCCCTGGCCGTCACGCGCCGGCGCGTGACGCGGCGCGGACTCGTCGGCGCCCGCGGTCATGTCATCGGCGTACACCGACATCGACGACACGTACGTCCACTGCGCCGCACGATCGCCCAGCGCCGCGACGGCCCCCGCGACGTGCGCCGCCCGTGAGGAGACGTCGACGACGTGATCCCACTCGCGGCGGGCGACCTTCGCATAGGCGTCCGCTGCGTCCCGGTCGGCGACGATCAGCGCCGCCCCGTCGGGAGCGGCACGCCCCCCGCGCGCGAGGCAGGTCACGTCCGCGCCCGCCTCCAGCCAGCCGTGGGCGATCCGCCCCGAGAGCCAGCCCGTCCCGCCCAGGATCAGCACATCCGTCATGTGCCCATGCCAGCAGCATCCGGGGAAACGCGGAAGGCCTTCCGCTCAGGGCAGAGCCGAAGGTTTTCGCGACGGGGTCGATCAGTCGCGCAGTGCGGCGCCGAATCGCTCCGCCGCGACCGCGACACCCGCCAGCTTGGCGTCGGTCGCCTCCGCAGCGGTGAGCGTTCGGTCGTCGGCGCGGAAACGCAGCGCGAACGTCAGGCTCTTGGCTCCCTCGGACACGCCCTCACCGCGGTAGTCGTCGACCAGTCGCACCGACTCCAGCAGCGCGCCCGCCCCCTCGGCGAGCGCCGCCCGCACCTCGCCCGCCGGCACATCGGCGGCCACGGTCAGCGACACGTCCTGCGTGGCCGCGGGGAACGTCGACAGCGAGGCCGCCACGATCCGCGTCCCCGCGAGCGTGAGGATGCGGTCGAGGTCGAGCTCGAGCACGGTGGCGCGACCGGGCAGGTCGGCGTCCTCCGCCACCGAGGGGTGCAGCTCCCCGACGTAGCCGACCTCCTCGCCGGCCGCGACGAGCGCCCCGGTGCGGCCGGGATGCAGCGCGGCGCGCTGCGCCTGTCGCACGTCGATGTCGATTCCCGCGGCGGCGGCGATCACGCGCACGGCGTCGAGCGCCTCGACCAGCCCCGACGCCTCGGCGGGACGACCCGGCTGACGCGGCGACACGTTGCCGGTGAGGAGCACTGCGATGTGGCGCTCCTGGGGTGGGATGGACGCGTCGAGCGCGGCGAGCGTCTCGTCGGAGGGGCGCACGCCGAGCGGCGGCACCTCGTCGGTTCCGTACTCGACGCCCGGCTCCGGCAGGAACACGAGGCCCGTCTCGAAGAGGGTCAGGTCGGTCATGCCGCGGGCGATGTTGCGGTGCGCGGTCTGCAGCAGCCCCGGGATCAGCGAGCGGCGCAGGTACGGGGCCTGCCCGTCGAGCGGGTTCGCCAGGCGGATGCTCGGCAGGTGCTCCCCCGACGCGGAACCGTGCAGGTCGTTCTGCGCCTCGGTCGTGAACGGGAACGCCGGCGTCTCGACGAAGCCCGCCGCCGCGAGTGCGTTCGCCACGCGGCGACGACCCTGCTGGTGGGCGGTGAGGCCGCGACCGGACGGCGGCGTCGGCAAGACCGCGGGGATGCGGTCGAGCCCGTGGATGCGGGCGACCTCCTCCGCGAGGGTCCACTTGTCGGTGAGGTCGGGTCGCCAGGTGGGCGGGATCACGGTCCAGCCGGCTTCCGCCTCCGTCACCTCGGCGCCGATCGTCGTGAGGGCGCCCGTGATCTCGTCGTCGGTGTAGTCCACGCCGATGAGCCCCTGCACGAAGCCGGCCGGCAGCGCGATGTCCCCCACGAACACCTCGGCGAACAGCGCGCCACCCTCGTCGGTGAGCGTCCCGCCGGCGAGCTCGACCATGAGGTCGGCCGCCCGACGCGCCGCCACGAAGGGGATCAGCGGGTCGACACCCCGCTCGAAGCGCTTGGAGGCCTCGCTCGGCAGCTTGTGGCGTCGGGCCGTCCTGGCGATGGTCGTGGGGTCGAACGTCGCCGCCTCGATCAGCACGTTGCGCGTGGTGTCGCTCATCTCGGTCGTGCCGCCACCCATGACACCGGCGAGGCCGATGGGTCCGGACTCGTCCGTGATGAGCAGGTCCTCCTCGTGCAGCGCACGCTCCACGCCGTCGAGCGTGGTCATCTTCTCGCCCGGCGTCGCGCGACGCACCGTGATGCCGCCCGCGAGCTTGTCCAGGTCGTAGCCGTGCAGCGGCTGCCCGAGCTCGAGCATCACATAGTTCGTGATGTCGATCAGCACGCCCAGCGACCGCATGCCGGCGAGGCTCAGCCGGGCGATCATCCACGGCGGCGTCGGGCGCGACGGGTCCACGTCCCGCACGACGCGCGTGACGAACTCGCTCGCACCGACGTTGCCGCGCACCGGGGCCCGGTCGTCGACGACGGTCGTGTGACCGGAGCCGGGCTGCAGCTCGGCGAAGTCGCGCTCCGCGGGGTCGCGGAAGGTCGCGCCCGTGGCGTGGGCGTACTCGCGGGCGACACCGCGGACCGAGAAGGCGTAGCCGCGATCGGGGGTCACGTTGATCTCCACCGCGACGTCGTCGAGGCCGAGCAGCGCGATGGCGTCGGTGCCCACCGGGGCATCGATGCCGAGGTCGGACAGCACGACGATGCCGTTGTGCTCGTCGCCGAGGCCGAGCTCGCGCGCGGAGGCGATCATCCCGTCGGACACGTGCCCGTAGGTCTTGCGCGCGGCGATCGGGAACGGGCCGGGAAGCACCGCACCGGGAAGGGTCACGACGACCTTGTCCCCGGCGACGAAGTTGTGCGCCCCGCAGACGATCCCGCGGACGCCGCCGTGCTCCTCACCGACGTCCACCTGGCACCAGTTGATGGTCTTGCCGTTGGACTGGGGCTCCGGTTCGAGCGACACGACCTGCCCGACCACCACGGGACCCGTGATGGCGAAGCGGTGCACGTCCTCCTCTTCGAAGCCGACCGTCACCAGCGCCGCGAGGACATCCTCGGGCGTGGTCTCCGGAGCCAGATCGACGTACTCACGCAGCCACGAAAGCGGGACGCGCATCACACCACCATCCCGTACTGCTCGCTGAAACGGACATCGCCCTCGGCCATGTCGCGCATGTCCTGCACATCGCTGCGGAACATGAGTCCCCGCTCGATGCCCATGCCGAACGCGAAGCCGCTGTAGACCTCTGGATCGATCCCTGCCGCGCGCAGCACGTTCGGGTTGACCATGCCGCAGCCGCCCCACTCGATCCAGCGCGCGCCGCCCTTGAAGGTCGGGTGCCACAGGTCGAGCTCAGCGGACGGCTCCGTGAAGGGGAAGTAGTTGGTGCGGAAGCGCATCTTCGCCTCCGGCCCGAAGAGCTGACGCGCGAAGTGGTCGAGCGTGCCCTTCAGGTGCGCCATCGTGATGCCCTTGTCGATCACGAGCCCCTCGAACTGCGTGAACACCGGCAGGTGCGTGGCGTCGAACTCGTCGGTGCGGTACACCCGCCCGGGGCACAGCACGTAGATCGGCACCTCGCGGTCGAGCATCGAGCGCACCTGCACCGGGCTGGTGTGCGTGCGCATCACCAGGTGACGCGAGGTCGGGTCGACGTAGAACGTGTCCTGCTCCTGGCGGGCGGGGTGATCGACGTCGAAGTTCAGCGCGTCGAAGTTGAACCACTCGTGCTCGAGCTCCGGCCCCTCCGCGATCTCCCATCCCATGCCGACGAAGATGTCCTCGACCTGGTCCTGGAGCAGCGTGAGCGGGTGGCGGGCACCGACGCGCGTGCGCGAGGGGACCGCGGTGATGTCGACCCGCTCGGCTTCGAGCCGTGCGGCGACCTCGGCGGCGGCCAGCTCGGCCTCCTTCGCCGCGAGCGCCTGGGTCACGCGCCCCCGCCCCTGGCCCACGAGCTTGCCGAACGCGGCCTTGTTCTCGGGGGCGACCTGGCGCATCGAGGCGTTCAGGACCGCGAGCGGCGATCCCTCGGCGACGTGCGCGGCTCGGGCGGCTTTCAGCTCGGCGGTGTCGGCGGCCGCATCGATCGCCGCGAGGGCGTCGGCGACGGCGGCTTCGACCGCGTCGGGGGTGATTTCCGGAGACTCTGACACGGGAGTCGAGTCTACCGGCGCGGGACGAGCGTCCCGCGCCGGCCGCGACTCAGAGACCCGGACCTCCGGCGTTGTCGGCGTCGAACTTCCCCGCACCCTTCTGGAGCACGATGAGCGAGGTGTTGGTCTCGCCGCCGTGCTGCCGCGGATCGGGCTCGGCCGGTCCCGCCTTCGGCGAGCGCTTCGCCCGACGCTGCAGCCGGTAGGCGATGTAGGAGAGCAGGAGACAGACCGCGACGTACATCGAGCCGCCGACGATCGCCGCCGGGATCAGCGGCGAGCCGTAGGGCGCCTGGTTGCCGATCTGGTTGATGACGTACAGCAGCTCCTGATACGTGATGATGAAGCCGAGCGCGGTGTCCTTCAGCGCCACCACGAGCTGCGCGATGATCACGGGCATCATGGCCCGCACGGCCTGCGGGAGCAGGATGAGCGACATGACCCCCGTCTTGCGCAGACCGATCGCGTAACCGGCCTCCTGCTGTCCGCGCGGCAGCGACTCGATCCCGGCGCGCAGGACCTCGGCGAGAACGGAGCCGTTGTAGACGATCAGCGCGATGACCACGGCCCAGTAGGGCGGCATCTTGACGCCGAGCACGGGAAGACCGTAGTAGAGCAGCATCATCAGGATCAGGACGGGCACGGCCCGCAGGATCTCGATGATCCACCGCACGGGCTCACGCACCCAGGCGTGCTCGGAGAGCCGGCCGATGCCGAGGACGAAACCGAGCACGAGGGAGCCGACCCCCGCGACCGCGAAGGCGGCCAGGGTGCTCAGCAGTCCCTCGCCGAAGCGCACCCAGACCGCGGAGTAGGTGAAGATGTTCCACTTCTCGGGGGCGAACTGGCCGGTGGCGTACAACCGCCAGACCACCCAGCCGAGGACGGCCAGCACCACCAGCACCGTGACGGCGCCGATGAGACGGTTGCGGGCGACCGCGCGGGGCCCGGGGACGTCGAACAGGACGGAACTCATCGCGCGATCCTCCACTTGTTCTCGAGCACGCGCTGCACCCAGCTGAGCAGCAGCACGAGCACGACGAAGATGACCATGACCCACAGCAGCACGACCAGCGCGTTCTCGCCGCGCTCGCTTAGTGCCGCCCGGATGGTGCCGAGGTTGACCACCGAGAACCCGGCGGCCACCGTGGTGTTCTTCATGAGGGCGATCAGCACGCTCATGAGCGGCGGGACCACGGACCGCGTCGCCTGCGGGAGCACGACGTAGCGCATGACCTGGCCGAAGTTCAGTCCGATCGCCCGCGCGGCCTCCGCCTGCCCGACCGGGACCGTGTTGATGCCGGCGCGGATGGCCTCCGCGACATAGGTGGCGGTATAGAGGCCCAGCGCGATCACGGCGAGGAGCAGGGCGTTGACCCGCTCCCCCAGCAGGATCGGGAGGCAGAATGCGAAGAAGAACATCACCAGCGTGAGCGGGGTGTTGCGGATCCAGTTCACGTACACGCCACCGACGGCGCGCGCGATCGGAACCGGCGACACCCTGGCCGCGCCCACGATGAGGCCGAGCACCACGGCGATGAGGCCACCGCCGAGGAACAGCGCGATGGTCCCCCACAGCGCTTCACCCCAGAGATCGAGGTGGTCTGAGATCACTCCCACTGCTGTGCCTTTCGGTTCGTTTCTACGTCAGATGAGGCGACGGAAGCGGGGCGGGCGACCGTGCCGCCCGCCCCGCGGTGATCAACCGACCGGGTCGACCTCGGGCTGCTCCGCCTTCACACCGGAGGCACCGAGGTTGTTGTCGAAGATCTGCTGCCAGATGTCGCCACCGTCGGTCAGCTGCGTGTTGAAGTACTCGACCAGCGCGTCGTCGCCCTTGGCCACGCCGATGCCGTAGCGCTCCTCGCTGAAGGGCTCGCCGACGACCTTCAGGTTGTCGGGGTCCTGGGCGGCGTAGCCGATGAGGATGGCCTCGTCGGTCGTGACCGCGTCGACCTGACCGTTCTTCAGGTCCTCGACGCACTTGGAGTACGTGTCGTACTCCTTGGTCGGGACATCGGGGTAGTTCGTCTTGATGTTCTGGATCGGGGTCGAGCCGGTCGCCGAGCACACCGTGGTGGACGAGCTCAGGTCGTCCACGCTCTCGATGTCGCTGTCGGCGCCGACGAGGAGGCCCTGACCGGTGACGAAGTACGGGCCGGCGAAGGAGATCTGCTCCTTGCGCTTGTCGGTGATCGAGTAGGTGCCGACGTAGTAGTCGATGTCGCCGTTGACGATGGCCTGCTCGCGGTTCGCGGAGGCGATCGCCTGGAACTCGATCTTCTCCGGGTCCACGCCGAGCGATGCGGCCATCCAGCGCGCGATGTCGACGTCGAAGCCGGTGCGGTCGCCGGTCACGGGGTCGAGGTAGCCGAGACCGGGCTGGTCCTCCTTGACGCCGACCTTGACGGTCCCCGACTCCGAGATCCGGTCGAAGGTCGGGCTGCCGTCGATGCTGACGTCCTCCAGCACCGTCCACGGCGTGGCGCTCGAGGTGTCCTCGTCGCCGTCCTCGGGTGCTCCGGTGCTGGACGGGGTGCCGCTGTTGCAGGCGGTCAGGGCGAGCAGCGCCGCCGCCGCGATCCCGATGCCTGCCAGTGTCCGTGTGCGTCGCATGTGCGTCTCCTTCGTGTGCTGTGGGTGCAGGGTCTGGTGGGGTCAGTGGGTGAGGAGCTTCGAGAGGAAGTCCTTGGCGCGGTCGCTCTTCGGGTTGGTGAAGAACTCCTCCGGCTTCGCCTCCTCGACGATCCGGCCGTCGGCCATGAACACGACACGGTCGGCGGCCTTGCGCGCGAAGCCCATCTCGTGCGTGACGACGATCATCGTCATGCCGTCCTGGGCGAGCTCGACCATGACGTCGAGGACCTCGTTGATCATCTCCGGGTCGAGCGCACTGGTGGGCTCGTCGAACAGCATGACCTTGGGCTGCATCGCCAGGGCCCGCGCGATCGCGACGCGCTGCTGCTGACCGCCGGAGAGCTGCGCGGGGAGCTTGTTCGCCTGCTGCGCGACGCCCACGCGCTTCAGCAGCGTCATCGCCTCGGCCTCGGCCTCCGACTTCTTGAGGCCGCGGACCTTGATCGGCCCGAGCGTCACGTTCTCCAGGATCGTGAGGTGGGCGAAGAGGTTGAACGACTGGAACACCATGCCGACGTCGGCGCGCAGGTGCGCGAGCGCCTTGCCCTCGGCGGGGAGCTCCTTGCCGTCGATGCGGATCGAGCCGCTCGTGATCGTCTCCAGGCGGTTGATCGTGCGACACAGCGTCGACTTGCCCGACCCGGACGGGCCGATCACGACGACGACCTCGCCGGTGTTCACGGTCAGGTCGATGTCGCTGAGCGCCTGGAACTCGCCGTAGTGCTTCTGGACGTTCTCCACGACGACGAGAGGGGTTTCAGAGGTCATCATTTCTCCAAACTAGCCACGCGTTGCGCGCGGTTCCAGGCACCACGGTGAGGTTTACACGTTCGTAATCACCTGATCGCGGCGACAATGCGGCAGTGCAGGGTCGCCCCACGGCCCGCCCCCTCGGGCCGTGGGATCGCCCTGCTGCCACGCTCCCAGCGACAGCAGGCAGCAGGTGTCCGATCGTGTGCGATCGACCTCACCCTGGCAGAGCTGCTCGGGTGCCGTCCGACTTCTTGAGGATTTCTTGAGCAGCCGGACGGCCGCCATGGATCAGCCCCGCAGGTCGCGGTAGTACTCCTGCGCGCCGGGGTGCAACGGCACCGGACCCGTGAAGATGGCCGACCTCCGGTCGAGCAGCGCCGCCGCCGGCACCTGTTGCGCGAGAGCCGTCCTGGCATCGAACAGCGTCGCCAGCACATCGCGCACCACCCCCGCGGGCGTCGAGCCCGCCGTGACCAGGTAGTTCGGCACGGCGAGGGTGGTGACCGCGGCAGCGAGGCCGTACGTCCCCGCCGGCACGTCGGCAGGCCTGTACGCGTGCGAGTAGCGGTCGTTGACCTCGTTCACCCACTCCTGCTCGATCGGCAGCAGGCGCACGTCCGCGGTCCGTGCCAGCTGCGCGATCCCCGGGGTCGGCAGCCCGCCCACCCAGAAGAACCCGTCGAGCTCGCCCTCCGCCATGGCTGCGATCGACGCACCGAGGTCGAGCTGGGGGTCGCGGATCGACGCCGCGTCCACCCCCGCCGCGTCCAGCACGCGCCCCGCGATCACGTTGACCCCCGAGTTCTCCGCCCCGAGCGACACCGTCATCCCGGCGAGATCGGCGAGGTCGTGCACCGGGGAGTCACCGCGCACGACCACCTGCAGATACTCGTCGTACAGCCGTGCGACCGCCGTCACGTCCTGCGGCTCGGCGAAAGCTCCCGTCCCGGCCACCGCGTCGGCAGCGGCGTCGCCCTGCGCGAACCCCAGCAGCGCCTCCCCGGCGCTCACCCGCAGCAGGTTGTCGACCGATCCGGCCGTCTGCTCCGCCACCAGGTCGACCATCCTGGCGCTCGACACCGCGTCGGCCACTGCGGTGCCGTAGGCGAAGTACACACCCGTCGAGCCGCCGCTCGCGATCGTGTACTCCTCGTCGCCCCACTCGCCCGACCGGGTCGCACACGCCCCGAGCGTCAGCGCCAGGCACGTCACGAGCAGTCCGGCGACCAGGCGCCCCACCCGGCTCACGCGGCGCTCTCCGCGGGGAGCACCAGCGCGACCAGCAGCCCGCCGCCGTCGGCCGAGCTCACCCGCAGCTCTCCGCCGACCGTCGTCAGCAGGTCCGTCGCGATCGCCAGCCCCAGGCCCGTGCCCGGCTGGTCGCCGCTGTCGGCGCTGCGCCAGAACCGATCCTTCGCCGCCTCCGCGTCCTCCCGGCTGAGCCCCGCCCCGTGGTCGCGCACCGTGAGATGGCACCCGTCGGCGTGGCGCCGCGCCCCGATCTCGATCGTGCCTCCGGCGGGCGAGTACTTGACGGCGTTGTCGATCGCCGCGTCCAGGGCGGCCTCCACGATCGTGCGGTCCGTGATCGTCATCACCGAGTCCTCGCCGGTGCGGTGCAGCGTCATACCCCGATGCTCGGCCACGTCGCGCCAGGCCTCCAGCCGCCGCGACGCCACGGCCGCCAGGTCGACGGCCGACAGCGTGGAGTCCGTGCGCCCGCCGCGGGCCAGCCCGAGCAGCGTCTCCAGGATGCGGCTCATCCGCCGGCCCTCCTCACGCGTCTCCTCCACGTCGGCGTCCCACTCCGCTCCGAGCCCCGTCGCGAGGTGCTCGACCCGCAGCAGCAGCGCGTTCAGCGGGTTGCGCAGCTCATGCGAGGCGTTCAACGCGAACTCCTGCTGCCGCGTCATCACCCGTTCGATCTCGTCGGCCATGCCGTTGAACACCCGCGTCATGCGCCGCAGCTCCGGGGGTCCGGTGTCCTCTGCGACCCTGGCATCCATCTCGCCGCGCTCGATCGCCACCATCGCCTCGTCCAGCCGTCGCACCGGCGAGAGCACCCACCGCGCGAGCCCGGCCACGAGAAGCACGCCGAGCCCGCTCAGCACCACCACGACGGCGCCCAGGAGCAGCGTCTGCTGCAGGATCGCGGCGCGAGGACGGTCGACGTCGCCGGCCACCAGCACCGCGCCGATCACGTCACCGTCGTCGAACACCGGCTCCACGAGCGCCGCATCCGGCACGGCCCACGGCGGCGCGGGCGCGGGCTGCTCGGCACGACGGCCGGAGAGCGCCAGCCGCACGCGCTCCGCATCCGCCTCCGACAGCACCGCGTCGCCGTGCGCGCCCGCGGCCCACGCGGCCCCGGCGAGGTCGAACACGGTCACCTCGATGCCGTACACCTCCTGGAAGCGCCGTACCTCCGCGTCGACCACCGCGGGGCTGCCCGAGCGCAGCGCCTGTCGTGCGCTGGTGACGAAATAGCCGAGGTCGCCCAGCTGCTCGGTGTAGAACGCCTGCTGGACACTGCGCGACGCGCTCCACGCCGCCACTCCCCCGAGCGACACCAGGACCGCGACCAGCGGCACCAGGAACATGACGATCAGGCGACGGCGCACGACTCAGGACTCCGCGAGCCGGTAGCCGACACCGCGCACCGTCTCGATGAAGCCGCGGTCGCCGGTCTTGCGTCGGATCGCCGCCACGTGCACCTCGAGCGAGTGCCCGAAGCCGCGCCAGTCCGTGTTCCACACCTCCCGGATCAGCCGCTCCTTCGGTACCGCCACCCCGGGGTAGCGGGCGAGCACACCCACGATGTCGAACTCCTTGCGGGTCAGGCCCACCACGGCGCCGTCGACCCGCACCTCGCGCGCCACCAGGTCGATGTGCACGCTCCCGTCGTGCAACAGCACCCGGGTGTCCGCCTCGGTGCGCAACGGGCGGGAGCGTCGCGTCACGGCCTCGATGCGCGCCAGCAGCTCGTGCACGTCGTACGGCTTCACGACGAAGTCGTCCGCGCCCGCCCGCAGCCCCTTGATGCGCTCGGCCACCTGGTTGCGGGCGGTCACGATCACGATCGGCACGTCGGAGCGCCCACGGATGCGACGGCACAGGTCGATGCCGTCCACGTCGGGCAGCCCGAGGTCCAGCAGCACGACCTCGGTGTCGGCGTCCACGAGGGTGAGCGCCTGCGCACCGTCGGACGCCCGCACGGTCGCGTACCCGGAGCGCGCCAGGAACGCCTCCAGTGCCGCCGCGACCCGCTCGTCGTCCTCGACGATCAGTACCCTCATCGCCCCCGCTTCCCCGCTCTTCCCGCCCGCTCAGCCCGTCGGCGCCGCGCGCTGCGCGAACGCGCTCTCGTACAGGCACACGCTCGCTGCCGTGGCGAGGTTGAGCGACTCCGCACGACCGAAGATCGGCAGCCGCAGGACGCGGTCGGCGAGCTCCAGCGCTTCGTCCTCCAGGCCGCGCGCCTCGTTGCCGAACAGCCAGGCGGTGGGCTCGGCAAGCACGCCGTCCGCGCGGGCCCCCAGCAGGTCGTCGCCCTTCACATCTGCCGCGAGGATGCGCAGACCGGCGGCGTGCGCGCGGTCGACGACATCGGGCAGCTCGGCGCCGACCGACACCGGCAGGTGGAAGAGCGAGCCCGTCGTCGCGCGCACGACCTTCGGGTTGTAGGGGTCGACCGTGCGTCCCGTCAGCACCACGGCGTCCGCTCCTGCGGCATCCGCGGCGCGGATGATGGTGCCCAGGTTGCCCGGGTCGCGCACCTCCTCGCAGATCGCGACCAGCCGGGGCGACGCGTCGAAGATGTCGCGCACCGAGGTCGGGGTCTGCCGCACGACAGCGACGAGGCCCTGCGGGGTGACGGTATCGGCCATCGCGTGCAACACGTCCTCGGTGACGTATTCGACCCGCACGTCGGCGTCGGCCGCCTTCGCCCGGATGTCCTGATGCCGCTCCCAGCCGCCGGGTGTCGCGAACAGCTCGACGATCGCCTCGGGGCGGTAGGTCAGCGCCTCGCGGACCGACTGCGGTCCTTCCAGCAGGAACAGCCCGGTCTCGGTGCGCGCGCTGCGCTTGGTCAGCTTGGCGACGGCACGGACTCGGGGGGAACGAGGGTTCTCCAGCACGATCTCAGTCTAGGGCGACGACGACGCCCGGAAACGCGGAACGGGCGCCTTCCCGCAGGAAGACGCCCGTTCGGAGCGAGATGCTTACGCAGCCGACTTCGGCGCGTTGACGTCGGAGGGCAGAGCCTTCTTCGCCGTCTCGACCAGCGTGGTGAACGTGGCCGCGTCGTTGACCGCGAGGTCGGCGAGCATGCGACGGTCGACCGTGACGCCCGCGAGGCCGAGGCCCTGGATGAAGCGGTTGTACGTCATGCCGTTCTGACGCGCGGCGGCGTTGATGCGCTGGATCCAGAGGCGACGGAAGTCACCCTTGCGCTTGCGACGGTCCCGGTACGAGTAGACCAGGGAGTGGATGACCTGCTCCTTGGCCTTCCGGTAGAGGCGCGAACGCTGACCGCGGTAGCCGGAGGCGCGCTCGAGGATGACCCGACGCTTCTTGTGGGCGTTGACTGCCCGCTTGACTCTTGCCATTTTCCTGTGTTCCTATCGTGCGTTCGGCGCGTCAGCGACCGAGAAGCTTGTTCGCGACCTTGGTGTCAGCCTTCGACAGCACCTGGTCCTGGTTCAGACGACGGGTGCGACGGCTCGACTTGTGCTCGAGGTTGTGGCGCATGTTCGCCTGCTGCTTCTTCAGCTTTCCGCTGCCGGTGATCTTGAAGCGCTTCTTAGCACCCGAGTGGGTCTTCTGCTTCGGCATCTTCTCTTCCTTCGTGATGGCGCCTTCTCAGGCGACGGTGTCTACCCGCGTTGCGGGAGTTCGTGGGGCGGATGTCACTCCGCGGCGGGTGCGGCCGGGGCGGCCGAGTCGCTCTTGGCGTCGCGGGCAGCCTGCTTGTTCGCCGCACGCTGCGCGTCGCGCACCGCGTTCTGCTCCTGCTTCGCCTCGGACTTGCTCTTGATCGGCGCGACCACCATGACCATGTTGCGGCCGTCGATCGTCGGGTTCGACTCGACGGTGCCGAACTCGGCGACGTCTTCCGCGAACTTGCGCAGCAGGCGCACACCCTGCTCCGGGCGCGACTGCTCGCGACCGCGGAAGAGGATCATCGCCTTGACCTTGTCGCCGGCCTTGAGGAAGCCCTCGGCGCGCTTGAGCTTCGTCGTGTAGTCGTGCGCCTCGATCTTCAGTCGGAAGCGGACTTCCTTGAGGATCGTGTTCGCCTGATTGCGACGCGCTTCCTTCTCCTTCTGGGCGGCCTCGTACTTGAACTTGCCGTAGTCCATGATCTTGACCACGGGCGGCTTCGAGTTCGGGGCGACCTCAACGAGGTCGAGATCGGCTTCCTGTGCGAGACGCAGCGCTGCCTCGATGCGGACAACGCCGATCTGCTCACCCGAGGGGCCGACGAGGCGGACCTCGGGGACTCGGATGCGCTCATTGGTGCGGGGATCGCTGATGCGGAGCTCCTTAGACGATGTGATTCGGCCACCGTGATGCGGATGCATCCCGGGCGAAATCGAACTCGTCTCCCACCCGCCGGCACTCAGACGCCGGCTCCACACCCTGTCTACCGGTCCTCTCGTGACGAGTGAACCGGCGGAGTGCAAGACCCGGTAGCCTGGAACGGCAAGCGCGGGTGGGAAGTGAATCCTCTTTCGTTCCAGAGCATGACGCTCCGGAGCCCGCCAAAGTCTAACAGAAGGCAAGGCGAAGTGACGAACCAGGCACCCGACGAGGCGGCACGCGAGCGCGAAGAGCACTGGGCACGACAGGAGGAGGCGGCCTCGTCCGCGGTTCGCGACATCGCGGACGTCCCCGCCGTCGAGGTCATCACGACCGCGGCCGTGCACCTCATGAGCGCCGCCGCCGTCAAGCTCGGCCTCGCCGACGAGCCCGACGCGGCCGAACAGCTCGACCTCGACGAAGCCCGCAAGCTCATCAACGCCCTCGCCGGGCTCATCACCGCCGGCGCCCCCGAGATCAGCGACATGCACGCGCGGTCGCTGCGCGACGGCCTCCGCTCACTCCAGCTCGCGTTCCGCGAGGCATCGACCATCCCCGACCCGATCGGCAAGGGCCCCGGCGAGAAGTGGACCGGCCCGGTCACCTGAGCCGGCGCCCGTCGCGGCTCAGGCGCTGCGGCGGAGCTTGACCGTGAGCGAGTCCGCGAGCACGGCGATGCGGTCGTCGGCCGCCCAGCGCTGAGCCAGACGACCGAGCACGGCGTCGAGCACCTCGCGCTCGAGCCCGTCGACCAGCTCGAGGATCACGACCAGCTCGGGCCCGCGCAGGCGGGCGTCGGGGTCGCCCGCGGCCACGGCCACGTCGATCACCGCGAGCTCATGCGCGACGCTCTTCTGCAACGCCGTGAACACCTCGGGCGACAGGAAGCTCGGCTCCCACCCGTGCCCCTGCGCGACCGCCCAGACCGCCGGGCGCCGGATCACGAACTCCGTGTCGGACGTGGGGTCGAGCACGATCAGGTCGGTGTCCTCCGCGGATGCGGCCAGAGCCGCACGCACCGCCTCCACCGGGATCGGTCGCGCCGTCGCGTCCCACCGCTGCATCGCCTCGACCGAGGAGAACACGGGCTGGACGCGCCGGCCATCGGGCGCTGCGACCGTGACGATCGACAGCTCCTGGGTCTTGTCGACCGCGAGCCCGCTCGGCGCGACCCCCTCTTCGCCCTTCTCCGCGATCAGCGGGATCAGCACGCGCGCGGCGCGGAAGGCGTCGACGACCTCCGCCTGCGATCCCTCGCCCGCCCGGAAGCGCTGAAGGGCGTCGAGCAGGGCGGGATCGGCGGAGCCGTCGTCGGCCGCGTGCGGGTTCGACTCGAAGCTGCGGCCCTCCCACGGAACACCCGCGGAATCGGCGTGGTTGTGCGCCTCCGGGCCGTGGCCGTGGGGGTCAGTCTCCGGCGACATCCAGCGCCTCGGCCAGGGTGAAGGCTCCGGCGTAGAGCGCCTTGCCGACGATGGCACCCTCGACGCCCAGCGGCACCAGCTCGCGCAGCGCCGCGATGTCGTCGAGGTTGGAGACCCCGCCGGAGGCCACGACCGGCTTCGGCGTCCGCGAGGTCACCTCGCGCAGCAGCTCCAGGTTCGGGCCGCGGAGCGTGCCGTCCTTCGTGACGTCGGTGACCACGTAGCGGCTGCAGCCGGCATCCTCCAGGCGCTCCAGCACCTCCCAGAGGTCGCCGCCCTCCTTGGTCCAGCCGCGGGCGGCGAGAGTGGTGCCGCGCACGTCGAGGCCGACCGCGATCGCCTCGCCGAAGCGGCTGATGACGTCGGCCGCCCACTCCGGGTTCTCCAACGCGGCGGTACCGAGATTGATGCGCGCCGCGCCGCTCTCGAGCGCCGCCTCCAGGCTCGCATCGTCGCGGATGCCTCCGGAGAGCTCCACGTTCACGCCGCGGAACTGCTTGATGACCTTGCGCAGGATCGGTGCGTTGCTGCCGCGGCCGAACGCCGCGTCGAGGTCGACCAGGTGGATCCAGGAGGCGCCCTGCGCGACCCACTCCCCTGCGGCGTCGAGCGGGTCGCCGTAGCTCGTCTCGGTGCCGGCCTCGCCCTGGGTGAGTCGGACGGCCTTGCCGCCGGCGACGTCCACCGCGGGGAGGAGCGTGAGCGAAGGTGACTGCGCGAAGTCGTTCATGGGGTCCTTGGTTCGGGTGTCTCTGCGGCCCGAGCGGGCGCGACACACGAGGCTACCGCGGCGGTCGGCACCCACTCAAATGCATGACGCCGACCGTCGGTCGCAGCGGCGCCACCGTCCATCCCTGACATTTCGTCGGGTAACATGCTACAGATGTCAGCGCGAGAACCAGGGCCCCCGTCCGAGTACCGACGCGTCCGAGCCGACCAGGAGATCGCCGTCCCCCGCCCCCGGTCCGCCATCCGCGGCTCTGCCGCTCCCCGCCCGGCCGCCGAGTCGTCCGCCTCCCCGGCGCCGTGGCCCGCACGCACTTCGGGGCGCGCGTCCCAGTCCGCGACCCCCGCGGTCACCCCCACCCGCGCACCCGCACAGATCGCGGCACCCACGCGCGCCGCGACGCCGACACCGACCTCGGCACCGGTACCGGCCTCGGCCTCGACACCGGCCTCGACCTCGGCACCGAACGCGATACCGACACCGACACCGACACCGACACCGACACAGACACCGACACCGACACCGACACCGACACCGACGGTGACACCGACACCGACACCGACCGCGACCGCGACACCGACACCGACCGCGACACCGGCACCGACACCGACACCGACACAGGCACAGATGCCGCCTGTGGCGCCCACCCCCACCAGCACTCCGGCAGAGATCATCACCCCTGCCCCCGCATCCGCATCCGCATCCGCCGAGTCCCCCGAACCCGTCGCGTCCCCTGCCCTCGCATCCGCATCCGCATCCGCCCGGTCCCCCGAACCCGCCGAGTCCCGCGCCGCCGGATCCGCCGACGCGTCCGCGCAGAACGCATCTGCGCACACCGCATCGTCCGGGCGAAGCCGCCGTCGCTCGCCGCAGCGCGAGACCACGACCCGCCCGTCCTTCCTCACCGAGGAGCTTCCGGCCGAGCCCGCCCGGATGGGGTTCCGCGGCGCCCTCAACCGCATCGGCATGGACTTCGGTCCCGGCTCCGTCGAGGAGGCGTTCCGCCGCGACGAGGCCGCTGTGAGTCGCCAGTGGTCCGGGCCGCGCACGATCGCGATCGTGAACAGCAAGGGCGGCGCGGGGAAGACACCCACCACAGCGCTTCTCGCCGCGGTGTTCGCCCGGTTCGGGGGTGCGGGCGTGCTCGCCTGGGACAACCACCAGACGCGCGGGACCCTCGGCTGGCGCACGGAATCGGCATCACACCGCAACACCCTGCGGGAGATGCTCTCCGACAGCAGCCGCCTGATCAGCCCGGGCGCCCAAGCCGCTGACCTGGCGGACTACGTTCATCACCAGCCGCGCGACCGTTTCGACGTCCTCCGCTCGCAGCCGCCACGCCTGGCACACGACGATCGCCTGGGCCCGGCCGAGGTCGACGTGCTGCACACGGTGGCCTCCCGGTTCTACCGACTCATCTTCGTCGACTCGGGCAACGATGAGACCGACCCGCTGTGGCGCCGGATGATCGACCACACGGATCAGCTCGTGGTCGCGACCACCTCCCGCGGAGACCACGCCGAGGCCGGGGCCCTCCTGCTCGAAGCCCTCGCCGACCGCGACGAGCGCTCGGCTCACCTCGTCGAGCAGGCGGTCGTGATCGTCTCGCAGGCCGATCCCCACGCGACACCGACCGAGATCGGCGCGGTGTCCGACGGGTATCGCTCGCTCTGCCGAGAGGTGCATGCGATCCCGTTCGACCGGGAGATGGTCGACGGACCGCTGCGCTACACCGCCCTCGCCGGACGGACGCAGCGAGCGTGGCTGTCGGCGGCGGCCGCCGTCGCCAGAGGGCTCTGACGCCGAGCGGCCGGACCGGCCGCGTGCGACAGCCCCCGGCTCACGGGCTCAGAGGCTGGTGACCCAGTTGCGCAGCAGCTGGATGCCCGCCTCGCCCGACTTCTCCGGGTGGAACTGCGTCGCCGACAGCGGTCCGTTCTCCACGGCCGCCAGGAAGGGATCGCCGTAGGTGGCCCAGGTCAGCACCGGCTGGGGGAACGGCGGGATCACGTCGAGCTCCCACGACTGCGCCGCGTAGGAGTGCACGAAGTAGAACCGCTCCTCCTCGATGCCGCGGAACAGCACCGTGTCCTCGCCGGGGTCGACCGTGTTCCAGCCCATGTGCGGCAGCACGGGAGCGTTGAGCTCGGTGACCGCGCCCGGCCACTCCCCCAGGCCCGCGGTGTCGTGGCCGCGCTCGACCCCGTGCTCGAACAGCACCTGCATGCCGACGCAGATGCCCAGCACGGGGCGACCGCCCGCGAGACGCCGCCCGATGATCTCGTCGCCCCCGTGCGCGTGCAGCGCATCACGCACGGCCTGGAACGCCCCGACCCCCGGCACGACGAAGCCGTCGGCCTCGAGCGCCTCACTGCGGTCGCGCGTGAGCACCGCGTCGGCACCCGCGGCCACGAGCGCCTTGACCGCGGAGTGCACGTTGCCGGACTCGTAGTCGAAGACCGCGACGCGGGGTGCCGCGCTCACAGGGCCCCCTTGGTGGACGGGATGCCGTCGACGAGCGGGTCGAGCGCCTTCGCCTGACGGAACGCGCGCGCGAAGGCCTTGTACTCCGCCTCGGCGATGTGGTGCGGGTCACGGCCGCCGAGCACGCGCACGTGCACCGTCAGCGCCGCGTTGAACGCGATGGCCTCGAAGGAGTGGCGCACGAGCGAGCCCGTGAAGTGCCCGCCGATGAGGTGCTGCTCGAAACCGACGGGCTCGCCCTCGTGCACGAGGTACGGACGACCGGAGATGTCGACGACGGCCTGCGCCAGCGCCTCGTCGAGCGGCACGAGCGCATCGCCGTAGCGGGAGATGCCCGCCTTGTCACCCAGCGCCTCCAGGATGGCCTGACCCAGCACGATCGAGACGTCTTCCACCGTGTGGTGCGCGTCGATGTGCGTGTCACCGGAGGCGCGGACGGTGAGATCGGTCAGCGAGTGCTTCGCGAACGCCGTCAGCATGTGGTCGAAGAACGGCACGGAGGTGTCGATGCGGCTCACCCCGGTGCCGTCGAGGTTCAGCTCCAGCTCGACGGTCGACTCCGACGTGCTGCGCACGCGACGCGCGGTGCGGGCGGGGTTCGCGGGGGTGGTCATGATGCCGATCCTATCGAGGCCAGGGCGTCCAGGAACGCGGTCGTCTCGGCCTCGGTGCCCGCGCTGACGCGGAGGTGGCCGGGGATGCCGACGTCGCGCACGAGCACACCGCGGTCGTACAACTGCCGCCACGTGGCCTGCGGGTCGGCCACGCCACCGAACAGCACGAAGTTCGACCAGGTCTCGTGGGGCGTGTACCCCAGTGCCTCCAGCGTCGCTGTGATGCGGTCGCGCTGCTCGACGATCTCCTCGACCATGCCGAGCATCACGTCGGCGTTACGCAGCGCCGCCACCGCCGCGGCCTGCGTGAGCGCGCTCAGGTGATACGGCAGCCGCACGAGGCGGAGCGCGTCGATGAACGCGGGGTCTGCGGCCAGGTAGCCGACGCGCGCTCCGGCGAACGCGAAGGCCTTGCTCATGGTGCGCGACACAGCGAGCCGCGGACGGCCATCGAGGAGCGTGAGCGCGGACGGCGCGTCATGCGGTGCGAACTCCTGATACGCCTCGTCGACGATCACCACGCCGCGCGCGGCCTCGTAGACCGCCGCGACGACGTCGAGCCCGAGCGGCGTACCGGTGGGGTTGTTGGGCGAGCACAGGATCACCACGTCGGGGTCGGCGGCGCGCACCTGTTCCGCGGCTTCCTCCGGGGTGATCGAGTAGTCGGGGTGCCGGGTGCCGGCGACCCATGACGCACCCGTGCCCTGCGCGATCAGCGGATACATCGAGTAGGTCGGAGCGAAGCCGAACGCCGTCCGCCCCGGTCCGCCGAACGCCTGCAGGATGTGCTGCAGCACCTCGTTCGAGCCGTTGCCCGCCCAGATCTGCTCGGCCGTGAGCCCGTGACCGAGGTAGCCCGCGAACGCCTCCCGCAGCGTGGTGAACTCCCGGTCGGGATAGCGGTTGACGTCGCGGATCGCCACGGCGATGTCGTCGAGGATGTCGCTGGCGACCTCGTCAGGAACGGGATGCGTGTTCTCGTTGACGTTGAGGGCGATCGGGAGCGGTGCCTGCGGTGCGCCGTACGGAGTGAGTCCGCGCAGATCGTCGCGCAGCGGGAGATCGTTGAGGGAGAGGGTCACCCTATCCATGTTAAGAGGACGAGGCGGCACCGACGGCCATGCGTCACTCCGCGTACTGCGCCGGGATCGCGAGCTCCTGACCGATCTGGATCTCTCCGCCGCGGAGCAGGTTCATGCGGCTGATGTCGCCGATCACGTCGCGCGGGTCGGCCTCGGGAGCGATCGAGCCGGCGATCGACCAGAGGGTGTCACCGGGCATGACCGTGATGGTCTCGACGGCGGCCACGGGCTTGTCGGCACCGGAGGCGATGGCGCTGCCACCGCTGATCGCCGCGAAGGCGATGCCGACGGCGAGCGGGACGGACGCGACCGCGAGCAGCACACCGCGACCGCGAGCCGTGAGCCGGAGCCGCGTGGCCGGACGGGCCGTGGCGGAGATCGCGGTCGCGGTGCTGAGGCTGATGGTGCTCATGTCTGCTCCTTCACTGTCCCGGCGCCGCGAGGGCCCGGGGAGGTTGGCGTAGCGTTCGCATCCGCGACTCGGCCGGGAGCCGTGAATGCGAAGCTACGTTCCGAAGATATCTTCGAGTTCGAACATCTGTCAAGCTGTCTTCGAAACCCTGTCCACGAATCGTCCGACACGCTCGAACAGATCTTCCAGATCGGCGCGATTCTCGGATACGGTTTCGACAAGGACACCCCACCACGGGCCACCGACATTCGAAGAGCGACGTCGGATCTCACGCACTGAAGGAGCATCATGAGCGAGACCACAGCCCCGGAGTCGGAGGCGCCGCGGACCCGCCGTCGCAAGAGCCTCAGCCCCAAGCAGATGGCGATCCTGGAGGTCATCCAGGCCGCCATCGCCCAGAACGGCTACCCGCCGAGCATGCGCGAGATCGGCGACGCCGTGGGGCTCAAGTCGCTCTCCAGCGTCACGCACCAGCTCGGCCAGCTGGAGCTGAGCGGCTACCTGCGTCGAGACCCGGGCAAGACGCGGGCCATGGAGGTGCTGATCGACCTGCCCGGCACCGGCTCCGGCGCCGAGAACCCGGCCGATGTCACGACTCCCGTCGGCGACGCCGCGCTCGTGCCCCTCGTCGGCCGCATCGCCGCCGGCGTGCCCATCACCGCGGACCAGCAGGTCGAGGAGATCTTCCCGCTCCCCCGGCAGCTCGTCGGCAAGGGCGACCTGTTCATGCTCAAGGTCTCCGGCGAGTCGATGATCGACGCCGCCATCTGCGACGGCGACTGGGTCGTCGTCCGCTCGCAGCACGACGCCGAGAACGGCGAGATCGTCGCGGCGATGCTCGATGGCGAGGCCACCGTCAAGGTGCTCCGTCGCCGCGATGGACACACGTGGCTGCTGCCGCGGAACACCGCCTTCGAGCCCATCCTCGGCGACGAGGCCGTGGTGCTCGGCAAGGTCGTCGCGGTGCTGCGAGCCGTCTGACCCGGACACGACGAAGGCCCTCCCCGATCGCTCGGAGAGGGCCTTCGTCACATGATCAGACCGAGGCGCCCACCTCGGCGCGCACGCGGCGCGTGGCCTCGACGATGTTCCGCAGCGACGCGGTGGTCTCCTCGTAGCCGCGGGTCTTGAGGCCGCAGTCCGGGTTGACCCAGAGCTGCCGCGTGGGGATCTCCTCCACGGCGCGACGCAGCAGGGACTCCACCTCCTCCACCGCGGGAACCCGCGGGGAGTGGATGTCGTAGACGCCGGGGCCGATGCCGTGGTCGAACCCGGCTTCGGCGATGTCCGCGACGACCTCCATCCGGCTGCGGGCGGCCTCGATGGACGTGACGTCGGCGTCCAGCGCGCGGATCGCGTCGATCACGACACCGAACTCCGAGTAGCAGAGGTGCGTGTGCACCTGCGTGCCCGGTGCTGCCCCACCGGTCGCCAGACGGAACGACGCCACCGACCAGTCCAGGTAGGACGGCTGATCGGCCTTCTTCAGCGGCAGCAGCTCGCGCAGGGCCGGCTCGTCGACCTGGATCACGGCGATGCCCGCAGCCTCGAGGTCGGCGATCTCCTCGCGCAGCGCCAGCGCGACCTGGTTCGCGGTCTCCCCCAGCGGCTGGTCGTCGCGCACGAACGACCACGCGAGGATCGTCACCGGCCCCGTGAGCATGCCCTTGAGGTGCTTCGCGGTGAGCGACTGCGCGTATCCGGACCAGTCGACCGTGATCGGTGCCGGCCGGGAGACGTCGCCCCACAGGATCGACGGGCGTGTGGCGCGGGAGCCGTACGACTGCACCCACCCGTGCTCCGTGACCGCGAAGCCGTCGAGGTTCTCGGCGAAGTACTGCACCATGTCGTTGCGCTCCGGCTCCCCGTGCACCAGCACGTCGAGTCCGAGATCCTCCTGCAGCGACACGACCGCGGCGATCTCCCGGCGCAGGAAGTCGTCGTAGTCGTCGCGGGGGATCTCACCGCGCGTGAACCGCGCCCGTGCGCGACGGATGTCGGCGGTCTGCGGGAACGACCCGATCGTCGTCAGGGGCAGGACCGGGAGGCCGAGGGCCTCCTGCGCACTCTCCCGCTCCTCGTAGGACACCCGCGAGAAGTCGGCGTCGACGAGCGCCCGCTCGCGCACCGCGCCGTCGCGCACGCCCGGCGCGTCCAGCCGGTCGCGCAGGGCCGCCGAGGCCTCGTCGAGCTCGGCGGCGATCGCCTCGGGGCCCTGCGACAGCCCGCGAGCCAGCACGCCGACCTGCTGCACCTTCTGATCGGCGAACGCCAGCCACGACACCAGGCGAGGGTCGAGCGAGGTCTCGTCGGCGACGTCGTGCGGCACGTGCAGCAGCGAGGTCGAGGTGGAGGCCGACACGGCCGCGGCCCCCAGGTCGCGCAGACGCTCGAGCGTGGCGAACGCCGCGGCCAGGTCGCCCCGCCAGATGTTGTGCCCGTCGATCACGCCGCCGACGAGCGTCTTGTCCGCGAGACCCTCCGCCGCGGACGGCACAGCGCCACGGACCAGGTCGACCGCGATCGCCTCGACGGGCGCGGCCGCGAGGACCGGGAACACGGCGTCGAGCGCCGCGTACGGGGCGGCGACGAGGATCGACGGACGGTCCTCCGCTCCCCCGAGCACGGCGAGTGCACGTTCGGCCGCGGTCGCCAGGGCGGCGGTGTCGGCGGGGAGCGACTCGCTCACGAGCGCCGGCTCGTCGAGCTGCACCCAGGTCGCTCCCGCGGCCCGGAGGCGGGCGAGCAGCTCCCGGTACGCGGGGAGCACGTCGTCCAGCCGCGACAGCGGATCGAAGCCCTCGGGGGCGTCGTCCGAGGCCTTCGCGAGCGCCAGCAGGGTGACCGGGCCGACCACGACCGGGCGGGTCGTGAAGCCTGCGGCAGCGGCCTCTGCGACCTCGCGCACGAGCCGGTCGCTGGACAGCGAGAACACCGTCTCCGGACCGATCTCCGGCACGAGGTAGTGGTAGTTCGAGTCGAACCACTTCGTCATCTCCAGCGGCGCGCGCTCCCCCTCGCCCCGCGCGATCGTGAAGTACGCCGGGAGGCCGACCGTGCCGTCGGCGGCGCGCAGGTGCTCGAAGCGCGAGGGGATCGCGCCCACGGTCACCGCGGCGTCGAGCACCTGGTCGTAGAACGAGAAGGACTCCGGGATCGCGGAGTCGTCCCGGCCGAGGCCGAGCGCGGCGAGCCGCTCTCGGGTGGCGGCGCGCAGCTCGGCGGCCGTGCGCTCCAGCTCCTGCTCGTCGATGCGGCCCGCCCAGAACGCCTCGACGGCCTTCTTGAGCTCGCGGCGACGGCCGATGCGGGGGTAGCCGAGGATGGTTCCCTCGGGGAATGCGGTCATGGTGTTTCCTTTCGGCGGGGGTCTAACGGCGCAGAGCCGGGAGGATGCCGGCTTCGGCGAGGACGGTGAGGACGGTCTCGTGCTGGTTGAAAGCGTAGAGGTGCACGCCGGGGGCGCCGCCGGCCACGACCTGCGCGGCCAGGCGCGCGGCCCAGGCGATGCCGATCTCGCGGCGGCCCTCGGCGGTCGGCTCCACGTCGAGGGCGATGGAGAGCTCTCCGGGCAGCTCCTCTCCCGTGAGCTCCAGCACGCGGGAGAGCCGAGCGGGCGAGGTGATGGGCATGATGCCGGGCAGGATCGGGATGGTCACCCCGGACGCGCGGGCACGCTCCACGAAGGCCAGGTAGTCGTCGGCGTGGAAGAACAGCTGTGTGATCGCGAACGTCGCACCGGCGGCCTGCTTCGCGAGCAGGGCCTCCACGTCCTGCGTGCGGTGGGTCGCCCGCGGGTGGCCCTTCGGGAACGCGGCCACCGCGATGTTCACCCTCCGCCGCGGCGCGACCCGGGCGGCACCGGGGATCCCGGGAACAGGCGACTCCTCGTACGGCGCACGCTCGGCCTGCACGCGGTCGATCAGCTGGACGAGCTGGGCCGCGCTCTCCAGGTCGCCGAGGAAGTCCTCGGTCTGCCCGGCGGGCGGGTCGCCCCGCAGGGCGAGGAAGCTGAGGATCCCCGCGTCGAGGAACTCGCGGATGAGCGCGGTCGCCCCGGCGTAGGTGTTGCCGACGCACGTGAGATGAGCGAGGGGCTCGACGTCGGTGTGGGTGCGGATGAAGCGCAGCACGTCGAGCGAGCGCCCCCCGGTGGAGCCGCCGGCACCGTAGGTCACCGACAGGAACTCCGGACCGGCTGCGGCCAGGCGCAGGACGGTCTCGTGCAGCGCCTCCTCGCTCGACGCGTTGCGCGGAGGGTAGAGCTCGAAGGAGAACGGCACGCGGGCGGTGCCGGTGGTGTCGATCTCGGTGGACATCTTCACTCCTGGGGACAGGGGGCCGGGGCGCGCGGACGGCACGGGAGGCGTGTCGTTCGCGGGCGGGTGCCGGGCTCGGCTGTCGCTCCACGCCCTGGACGAACCGGGCGTTTCCAGCAACCTAGAACAGCCCCGCGCGGGGCCGCACGTGTGTGACGCCGTGTGTCGGTCCGCCTAGGCTCGAGGCATGTCGTCGCTGCCCTTCGGTTCCTGGCCCTCCCCCTTCACCGCCGCGTCTGTCGCGACCTCCGCACCGCGCATCGACGGCGCCCGGTTCGCCGGGTCGGAGATCTGGTGGGGCGAGTCCGTGCCGGCCGAAGCCGGACGCGTGACCGTACGCAGCTCCTCCGGCGCCGAGATCCTGCCGGCTCCGTGGAGCGCGCGGTCGCGCGTGCACGAGTACGGCGGCGGGGCGTGGACGGCCGGCGACGACGCGCTGTTCTTCGTCTCGGGCGCGGATCAGCGCGTGCATCGCCTCGTCCCCGGGGGCGAGCCCGAGCCGCTCACGCCCGCCGGTGCGTCGTACGGCGGACTCCGACTGCAGAGCGGACGACTGCTGGCCGTGCGCGAAGACCTCCGTCCGGACCCGCACCGGCGCGGCATCGTCGAGATCCCGGTGGACGGATCCGCGGCCGAGGACGACGGCGCGCTCCGGGTGATCGCGGAGGGCACGGGCTTCTTCGCGCACCCGGCGCTGTCGCCCGACGGCACGCGGGTGGCCTGGGTCGAGTGGCACGAGCGGACGATGCCGTGGGACGAGGCGCAGCTCGCGATCGCGTCGCTCGCCGACGGCGAGATCGTGCGCATCGCGTCGTCCGCCGCCCTGCAGCCGGAGTGGCTCGACGACACCGCGCTCGTGTACGCCGACGACGCGTCCGGGCGCTGGCAGGTGCAGCGCCTTCACGTCGACGGCGTGACACCCGCAGCCGCACCGATCGCCCTGACCGGGACCGACGCCGACACCGGCTACGGCCTGTGGGTGCTGGGCAACCGGTGGTTCCAGCCGCTGGCGGACGGACGCGTGGTCGCCGCGCGCACGAACGGCCGCGACGAGGTGCACGTGCTCCCGGCGGACGGCACGACGAGCACCGCGCTGGATCTCCCCGCCGACGGGCACGTGAGCGTGGACGACGTGTCCGGCTCCCGCGTGCTGCTCAGCGGCAACAGCTCGGGCACCACGCCCGGGGTGTGGTGCGTTGACCTCGACTCGGGCCGCGTGGAGGCCGTGGCGGGCGGGGTCCCGTCCGATCCGGAGTGGATGCCCGGCGCGCAGCCGATCGTGGTGGACGGCGCGCACGGCTCGGTGCACGCGTTCGCCTACCCGCCCGCGAACCCCGCGCACACCGCGGCTCCCGGCGAGCTTCCGCCGTACGTCGTGTTCGTCCACGGAGGACCGACCGCGCATGTGACGGGGGCCGCGTCGTCCGAGGTCGCGTTCTTCACGAGCCGCGGCATCGGCGTGCTCGACGTGAACTACGGCGGCTCCACCGGCTACGGCCGCGCCTACCGCGACCGCCTCGTCGGGCAGTGGGGTGTGGTCGACGTGGACGACGTGGTCGCCGCCGCGCGGGGCCTGGCCGATGCGGGGCTCGCCGACCCCGCGCGCATCGCGATCCGCGGAGGTTCGGCCGGCGGCTGGACCGTTCTGTCGGCGCTGGTGCGGGGCGGGACCTTCGCGGCGGGCATCAGCCGCTACGGTGTGGCGGACCTGCGCCTGCTGGCCGCCGAGACGCACGACTTCGAGGCGCCGTACCTCGACAGTCTGGTCGGGCGGCTGCCGGAGGACGAGCACGTGTACGTCGAGCGTTCACCCCTCACGCACGCCGACCGGATCGACGTGCCCGTGCTGCTGCTCCAGGGCGGCGAGGACCGCGTGGTGCCTCCGTCGCAGTCCGAGGCGATCCGCAACGCCCTCGCCGCGAACGGCATCGAGCACGAGTACGCGCTGTATCCGGCAGAGGGGCACGGCTTCCGCAGCGCGGCGAACATCGTGGACGCGCTGCAGCGCGAGCTCGCGTTCCTCGGCCGCGTGTTCGGCTTCACCCCGGCGCCCTGACGGCGCGGGCTACTCGCCGACGCGGTTGCGCAGGCGCATGGCCCGCTCGGCCTCGCGCGTGTCCTGCCGCTCGCGCAGCGTCTGCCTCTTGTCGTACTCGCGCTTGCCCTTGGCGAGGGCGATCTCGACCTTGGCCCTGCCGTCGGAGAAGTAGAGCTTCAGCGGGATCAGGGTGTAGCCGCCGGCCGAGACCGCGTGGGAGAGCTTGGCGATCTCCTCACGGTGCAGCAGCAGCTTGCGGATGCGCTTGGCGGAGTGGTTGGTCCAGTGCCCCTGCGAGTACTCCGGGATGTGCACGGCGTCGAGGAACACCTCGTTGCCCTTGACGAACGCGTATCCGTCGCTGAGGTTCGCGCGCCCCTGACGGAGTGACTTGACCTCGGTGCCGGTGAGCACCATTCCCGCCTCGTACGACTTCTCGATGGTGTAGTCGTGACGCGCGCGACGATTGGTCGCGACGACCTTCTCCCCGCGTTCCCTGGGCATGATGCTCTCCTGTTGCCGTGACGAGCTCGACCGAGGATCCGGCCGAGCAGCCTTTCAGGGTATCAGGTGCGCAGCCAGCGACGGATCGCGAAGCCGGCCGACAGCGCCGCCAGCACGACGCCGATCCCCACCAGCACGGGCACCACGAGGAACGCGTCGTTCATGGTGACCCAGGTCGTGATGAACGGGACCCGCCCGCGCAGGTAGCCGTTGACGCCGAAGTGCACCCCGGCGACGACGGCCGCGCACGCGAGCGCCGAGCCGAGGAAGGCCGCGAAGACGCCCTCCAGCACGAACGGCGTCTGGATGAACCGGTTGGACGCGCCCACCAGGCGCATGATCCCGATCTCCTTGCGTCTCGCGTAGGCCGATAGCCGGATGGTCGTCCCGATCAGGAGGGTCGCGGCGATCAGCATCAGCACGGCGATCCCGACCGCGATGTAGGTCGCGACGGTGAGCGCGGAGAACAGCGGCTCGAGGTACTGCAACTGATCCTGCACCTGCTCCACGCCCGCCTGTCCGCTGAACGCCTCGGCGAGCACCTGCGACTGCCCGGGATCCTTCATCGTGACGAAGAACACCTCGAACGCCTGGTCGGGCGTGAGCACGCTCGCCTGCTCCTCGCCCACCTGCTCGACGAGCTTGGCGTACGTCTCCTCTTTGGTGTCGAACGTCATGGAGCTGATCAGCGGCGCCAGCGCGTCGCCCTCGAGCTGGGCGCGCACCGCGGCGACCTGCTCCTCGCTGGCGGCGCCGTCGACGCAGGTGTCCGACTCCGACACCGCCGAGCACATGTACACCGCCACCTGGGCACGCTCGGCCCAATAGCCCCGCATCACGCCGATCTGGGACTGCATGAGGATCGCCGCGCCCACGAAGGTCAGCGACACGAACGTCACCAGCACGACGGAGATGACCATCGAGATGTTGCGACGGAGACCCACGAGGGCCTCGGTCAGGATCAGGCCGATTCTCATGAGGTCGGGCCCACTTCCTCGTCGTCCTGGTCGGAGAGGCCGAGACGGTCGGCCACGCCGAGCTCGGCGACGTCGACCTCCGGCAGCACGATCGGGTGCGTGCGGGGAGTGGCCGGACGCTCGACCGGAGCCTTCTCCGCGGCCGGGGCACGCTCCGCCTCATCCGGCGGTTCCACCACTCCGCGACGCGGCGGCTCGGGCGGCTCGACCACCTGCGGCTCACGTTCCGGCTGCGGGGCCGCGGCTGCGGCGGCGCGGCGCTGCGCGTCGAGCTCCTCCGCCAGGGCGGCACGCACCACCGACAGGTCGGCGGTCTGCCGCTGCACCTCCTGCACCGCGGTGAGGGCGGCCGCGGCGGCGGCTCCCCGCACCTCCTCCGGCGCGAGTCGCGGGATGTTCGAGGTGTCGCCGTAGCCGCCGTGGACCTCGTCGCGCACCATCTCGCCGTCGCGCAGCTCGATCACGCGGCGACGCATCTGATCGACGAACCCCGCCTCGTGCGTGGCCATGAGCACGGTCGTGCCACCGGCGTTGATGCGGGCGAGCAGCTGCATGATGTCGACGGAGGTCGCGGGGTCGAGGTTTCCGGTGGGCTCGTCGGCCAGCAGCACCTGCGGACGGTTCACGAGGGCACGGGCGATCGCGACGCGCTGCTGCTCACCGCCGGAGAGCTCATGCGGCATGCGCTTCTCCTTGCCCTCGAGCCCGACCAGTGCCAGGGCCTCGGGCACGGCCTGCTGGATGAAACCGCGCGAGGAGCCGGTGACCTGCAGCGTGAACGCGACGTTCTGGTGCACGGTCTTGGACGGCAGCAGGCGGAAGTCCTGGAACACGGAGCCGATGTGGCGACGGAAGTAGGGCACCTTCCGGTTCGCGAGGGAGCGGAGATCGCGACCGAGGACGGCGACGCGACCACTGGTGGGCACGTCCTCCCGCAGGATGAGCCGCAGGCAGGACGACTTGCCCGATCCCGAAGCGCCGACGAGGAAGACGAACTCCCCGCGTTGCACTTCGAAGTCGACTCCGGACAGGGCGGGCTTCGACGTCCCGCGGTAGCGCTTCGTGACGTTCTCGAACCGAATCATGGCGATTCGAGCCTAAGCGCGGGCTCTGCGCTGACCCGCTGCGACACCCCGCGCGGCCTCAGGCCGTCGACCTGTGCAAACGGTGTCGGCGTCGCTGCCCACTGCTATACATGGAGAGTCGATTCGCGTCACCCACGCGAGCGCGCACACGGAGGGGACTTCCATGACGACACCTGCTGGCTGGTACGACGACGGCTCCGGTCGGCTGCGGTGGTGGGACGGCCAGCAGTGGACCGAGCACTTCGCGCCCGAGACGCCCGCTGTGCCCGCCCAGGAGTCCCCGGCATCCGAGTCCGAGACGATGCCGGGTGCGCCCGCCGCGGCGGTGCCCGACGCGCAGCCCGAGGCCACGGCCCCCGACGCGACCGCCGCCGACG
>NZ_SSDQ01000165.1:0-13527 GCF_004794315.1 Microbacterium sp. PF5
ACGCACTTCATGCTCACGATGGAGGGCGTGATCCACACACTCCAGGCGCTGCTGATCCTCGGTCCCGTGCTCGGGTACGTCCTGACGAAGCGGATCTGCCTGGCGCTGCAGAAGAAGGACCGCGAGATCGTGCTGCACGGCTTCGAGACGGGTCGCATCGTGCGACTGCCCGGCGGCGAGTTCGTCGAGGTGCACCAGCCCGTCGACGAGTACGAGCGCTGGAAACTCATCGACGTGGAGTCGTATCAGCCGCTGGTCGTACGGCCGAACGCGAAGGGGCGCATCCCGTGGCATCAGAACCTGCGCGCCGCCGTGTCCCGGTGGTTCTTCGAAGACAGGCTGCTGCCGCTCACCAGGGCTGAGGTGCACGCGGCCGACAGCGCCCACGGGTCGCACGCGGCGGTGGAGGCTCCGGACGCGGACGGCACCGCGGGGGACGGCCCGGAGCATGGCGCACACACCGACCGTTGACGCCGACAGGCACCGCGGGGCGCGGGTGGCCCTGGGCGCGGGGGTGGTCGTGGTCGCGTTCCTCGTCGCTGGCACACCGGCGGCCCTGGGGGCGTTCGCCGTCGTGGTCGGGTTCGGCGCGGTCCGCCGTGCCCGGCGCCGCCCGGAGCGACTACCCCGCCTGACGTTCACGTTCGCCGTGGTCGATGTCGGCGGCGACGGCGCCCCGTGCCTGCTGCTGTCTCTGCCGCCCGACGCGGACGAGACCGTGGCGGAGGTGCTGCGTGCGCACGGGTGGAGCACCCTGGAGCCGCCCGTCAACGGTCCGGTCGCACCGGTGCGGCGGGTGGGCGTGGAGTTCCGCGGCGACGACGGCCTGCGGCTGCGCGACCTCGGGGTGCCCGGGCCCGCCTACGCCGAGGCGATGCGCCGGGGGGCCGTGCCGGGCGGGTGGGGTGCGGCCGCCGAGCGGACGGGGTGGGTGCTGCTGCTCGCGGTGCCGGAGCAGGCGTGGCCGCTCGACCCCGACCGCACAGTGCGCTCGCCGGTGCTCGGCGCGTACGGGTTGCTGCACGGCTCCCGGGCGGGAGGTTCCCCCGCGGGATCGGTCAGGCGGTGATGCGCGGACGCCGCGGGATCCAGCAGGCCACGCGGTCGCGGTAGGCGCGGAAGTCGGCACCGAACCGCGCCTCCAGGTCGGCTTCCTCCAGTGGTCGCACGAGCGCGTTCCACACCAGCGACCCGCACAGGGCGTACAGCACCACGAGCCACGAGCCCGCCATCAGGCCGACCGCCACGCCCTGCGCGATGCCGCCGACCGCCATCGGGTTGCGCACGAAGCGGTAGGGCCCGGCGACCACCAGCCGCCGGGGCATCGCCGAGGGCAGGGGGGTGCCCTCGCCCCGCACCGACATGGAGGCGGCCGACCACATCGACAGCGCGAACGCGAGCGCGAACAGCACCGCACCGGCGATGCGCACGGCCACGGGGAACGGCACGTGCAGCCCCCACCGATGCTCGGCGACGACGATCACGGCGGGCAGTGCCACCAGGAACACGGCGGAGAACACGAGGATCTGCACGGCCGTGCGGGACAGATGCGCCACGGGCCGGGCGGTCGCCGCGAGCCGGAACCGGAACGGCCCCCGCAGCAGCCACTCGGACGGAACCCGGCCGGTGAGCACGAGCACGGCGGCGCCGATCGACCCCAGCGCCGCGGCCGCCATGAGCAGCGCGCCCCATCCGGCCGCGCCCGTGACGGTGGCGTACAGCGCCATGCCGGCCGCGACCAGGGTCGTCCAGCCGGTGGTCGACCACACCGCGGCGCGCAGTCCCGCTGCCGCGAGGGCCGACCCGAGCACGAACAGCGGGATGTCGAGCAGCGCGACGAGCGGCGCGTCGAGAGAGCCGAGGGTCGCGGTGCGGATGCCGGGCCACACGAACACCGCGATCCACCACGCGGCGCCGGCGAGGGCCTGCGCTCCGAAGAACAGACGACCCCAGGAGCGCGGCGACATCCGGCGCCACAACTCCCCCATGCGGTCAGTCTAGGTCAGGCCGCGGCTCCCGCCGGCGGTGTCGCGTCAGCTCTGCGGGGCGTCGTTCCACGACCAGATGTCGTCGCCGCGCAGCACCGCGTCGGCCCCGCCGTCGCAGTAGATCGTCTGACCGGCCATGTGCGTGTTCGCCGGGCTGGTCAGCCACACCAGCAGTTCTGCGATGGACGACGCCGGCTGGTGGTAGTTGAGCGGCATCGGCACGGCGGCGTCCACCTGCGCCAGGCCCTCGGGCGACCCGAGCAGACCGGCGGTCATGGCGGTGATCACGGTGCCGGGGGCGACGGCGTTGAGGGGGATGCCGGCTCCGGCCCACGCGGGCGTCACCGACTCGCGGCGCACCCACCGCGACACCGCGCGCTTGCTCGACGAGTAGTTGAGGAACCCGCCCTCGGGGGTCGCGGCGAGCCGGTCGCCGATCTCCAGCGCGCGGGCCTCGTCACCGGCCAGGGCGGCGTCGACGAGCTCGGCGGACACCGGCTGCAGCGACGCCATCGACGACACCACGGCCGCACGCGGAGTATCGGCCAGGCTGAGCGTGGGGCGCAGGGCCTCCAGGAACTCGGTCACGCCGAAGAAGTTGATCGCCATGGTCTTCGCGATGGGGGCGGCGATGCCGGCGCACGCGATCACGGCGTCGATGCTGCCGTCCGCGGCTTCGATCGCGGCTTCCGCGGCGGCGATGCGGCCGTCGTGCGTGGAGAGGTCGGCCGCCACTTCGGCGCCGGCGAGGTCCACACCGATGACGGTGTGCCCCTGGGCGCGCAGCAGCGAGGTGGTGGCGGCTCCGATTCCGGATGCCGAGCCGGTGACGACGTAGGTGCGGGTCATGGTGATTCCTCCTGGATGGACGGTGCCGACGGCGTGCCGGCGAGGGCGAAGACGAAGCGCGTGAGCTGGTGCCGGAACGCGGAGATCTCGTCCGCGTCCCAACCGGCGAGGGCGTCTGCCACCAGGCGGTGACCGGCGTCGACCAGGCGTGCGTAGGCCTGCTCGCCGGCGGGTGCGAGGCGCACCTCGACCGTGCGGCCGGTGCGGATCGGGTCGACCACGCCCTGCGCGGCCATGCGGGCGACGAGCTTCGACGTGGTCGGGCGCGACATCGAGGCGTGCTCGGCGAGGGCACCGAACCCGAGTGCTCCCCCGTGCAGCCCGAGCAGGTACACCGCGCGGATGGCGGTGGGGTCGAGGGCGACGCCGACGCTCTCGGCCACCTGGGCCTGCACGTCGCTCTCGCTCCACGCCGACACCACGTTCACGAGGGCGACGTGGATGTCGGCGATGCTCTGGGCGTTCGCCATGCCCTCAGTCTACGCCTTTTGTTGCTTGAGGCAACTGTTCTCCGTCACGTACCCGGTCGAGCCCGAGTCGTCCACCAGCACATACGGCACCACATCAGCGGAGCTCCCGCGTCCACGACGCCAGTGCCGCTCCCTGCCGTCGCCGTACTCCAGCACGATCGCGCCCGGCACGGCACCGGCGGGAGCCACCACGTAGGAGCTGCCGCCGAGACCCGACGAGCGCAGTTGCACCACGATCCCGCCGTCGTTCGGTCGCGGAGGTGTCGTGTGCAGATCCATCGGCGTCACCGGCAGTGCGTACTCGCCACGCACCTGCAGCACCGCTGCGCCGGCGGCGCGCGGGCCCAGCGGCCTCACTCCGCCGCTCCGATGCGCTCAGCCCATGCGGCCGTGTCCCGCACGCCACGGGCGTCGAGGTACGCGCGCACCGTGTCGTGCACGAGCCGGATCTCAGCCTCGTTGCCCATCGCGGCCTGCATCGTGCCGACGTCCGGGGTCGGCTTGCCGTCGATGCGCTCGAGCGCCTCCCACACGATGTCCTCGCGGGCGCCGCGTCCCAGGGCGTGCGGCATCGAGGTGAAGCGGATGCCGGTGCGGGCGGCTGGTCGTGACTCTTTCATGCGTGTTCCTTTCTCGTCCGGAGGGCAGGCTCGCGCGGAGGGGCCGGCGGCCCCTGGCGGCGCGCACGCCGGAGCGGGGGTCTCGCCCCCTGTGCGGTCGTGCGGTTCTGCGGCCCGCGGTGCTCCCCTGATCACCGTCGAGTGCGGCGCGGGAGCCCCGGTCTGGCCGTCCGGTTCCCTCCGACCGTAGCACGTTGTTTTGAGTCATTCAAAACAACGGATACCGAGCGGTGTGTCGTCTCAGGCGCTTCCGGACAACACCCGAGCGACGTACACCGCCGACGCGCGCGACGCCCCGAGCGCCAGCACCGCCCGACCCGCGCGCACATCACCCTCTGCGGGCCACCCCGCGTACACGACCACGGCGTCGGGGCGCACGGCGAGCACCGCCTCCTGCACGGCCGCCTCGAACGGACTGCTCTGCGGCTGATTCACCAGCAGCACCACCTCCTCCGTCCGGTCCGCGGCGACCGCGGCCGCCCGTGCGGCAGCCGCCGTCGCATCGAGTCCGGCGAGCGATACGCGCTCCACCGGCATCCGCTCGCGCAGCGCCACGGTGAAGAAGTCCAACGCCTCCCCCACCGCGACACTGCGCTTCGTGCGGGCGTCGACCACCGTGGCCGACGCACTGCCGAGGCGCACATCACCGACCACCGTGGCCGCGCGGGCGACGAGGTCTGCGCCCTCGAAGGCCGCCGGGCGCTCGGCGTCGTCCCCGTGGTCGCGGCGCCAGGCCGAGAGCTCGGCGAGCCGCGCCGCCGCCTCCTCCGCGCGCGCGACAGGCAACGCGCCCGACCGCAGCGCCTCGTACACGGCGTGCAGCACCTCCTCGAACTCGACCTGGTCGGTGCGCTCGCCGCCGACCTGCGGGTTGAGGGCGGGGTTGCCGATGCACACGAGGTCTGCGCCCGCGGCGAGGGCCCCGACCGCGCCGGGCCCCGAGCCGACCGTGCCGCGGATCGCCGCCATGTCGACCGCGTCGGTGATGAGCACCCCGTCGAAGCCCAGGTCGCGGGCCAGGCGCAGGCTCGTCGGGTTGAGGGTCGCCGGTGCGTCGCCGAGCGCGGGCACGCGGATGTGCGCCGTCATGAGGGTCTTCGCGCCCGCCTCGATCGCGGCGCGGAACGGCGGCAGATGCACGGCGTGCAGCTGTTCGAGCGTCACATCGGCGGTCGCCGGCGCCAGGTGCGAGTCGGTGACGGTGTCGCCGTGACCGGGGAAGTGCTTGGGGCACGCGGCGACCCCGGCGGACTGGATCCCCCGGACGGCCGCGGCGGCATGGCGGGCGACGACGTCGGGCTCGGCGCCGAACGAGCGGACGCCGATCACGGGGTTGCGCGGGTCGGCGTTGACGTCGACGGTCGGCGCCAGGTCGACGTCGATGCCCGCGGAGGCCACGAGCCGCCCGGTCCAGGCGGCGACGCGCTCGGTGAGGTCGATGTCGTCGAGGCGGCCGAGCACCGCGTTGCCGGGCGTCGATGAGCCCGCGGCCGCTTCCAGGCGGGTGACGATGCCGCCCTCCTCGTCCACGCCGATCAGCGCTCCGGGGTGTCGTCCGTGGATCTCCGCCGAGAGCGCGCGCGGCTGATCCGGGTCGGCGGGATCGAGGTTCTGCGCGAAGTACACGACGCCGGCGAGACCGTGGTCGAGCGCTCGCCGGAGCCAGTCGGGGGCGGTGCGCCCGGCGAATCCGGGCCACAGCAGGCTGTGGGCGAGGCGGCTCAGGGCGGGGTCGCGCAGCGCGGGCATGAGCATCTCTCGATCGTGGGCGGCCTGTTCACGACGAAACTAAACTACGAACGCGCGACCGTCAATGAAAATTCATGACACCAGCACGCACGCCCGGATGACCGCCTGTACCACCACCGGCACCTGCTCCGGCGTGAGGCACTGCGGATTCAGTGCGATCTCGTCGCCGTCCACGCCCACCACGACCGCGGGATCGCCGGAGCGCAGACGCTCCGCAACCGCCGCGGCCGTCGCGTGCAGCGGCCGTACGTAGGCGCGCGGGATCGAGGCGGGCTGGATGCCGGGGCGCTCCAGCACGTGGCGGCGCACGCGCAGATCCACGCACCCCGCGAGCCCCGCGACCAGCTCCGACACCATCCGCTCCCGGGCGGCCTGCTCCACGGCCTCGTCCCGCCGAGCGAACAGCTCGACCGCCGCCACCAGCCCCACGATCGTCTCCTTGTCGGTCTTCATCCCCCGGGCGACACCGTGGTGCGGATAGGCGACGGCCGCGCACGCGTCCACCAGCTCGCGCCGACCGAGGATCATCCCCGACGACTGCGGTCCGCGGACCTCCTTGCCACCGCTGAGCACCACGAGGTCGGCACCCTCGTCGAGCATCTGCCGCACCAGCGCCCGCGGCGGCACCTCGGCGGCGGCGTCCACCACCAGCGGGATGCCGTGCTCGTGCAGCACCGCGGCGACCTCCGCGAGCGGCGGCGAGCCGGGCAGCGACCGGGCCTCCGCCATCCACAGCAGGAGCGCGGTCCGGTCGCTGAGGGCACGGCGCAGCTCCTCCACGCTCGCCCCCGTCGCGTCCTCCACCTCGACCACGCGGGCACCCGCGACCGCCACCGCCGCGTCGTAGCGGTTGCGATGGCCGCGTAGCATCAGGCACTCGTCCGGCAGTCCGGAGGCGCGCGGTAGCCGGGCGCGCAGCTCCGGGTGGTCGCGGGTCATCGCGGCGGCCGTGGCGACCGTGAGCCCCGCGGCCGCTCCCGCAGTGACACAGGCGGCCTCCACATCGAGCGCGGCGGCGATGCGTTCCCCCGCCCGAGCCTGCAGGGCGTGCAGGTCGACGTAGGCCCCGGCGGCCTCGCGCATCGCGTCGAGCACCTCGGGCGCCAGGAGCGAGCCGCCGACCGCGGTCACCGTGCCCCACGCGTTGATCAGCGGTCGAAGTCCCAGGTCGCGGTAGACGCTCATGAGCGCACACGCTAGCGCCTCCATCGCTTCCGGCGGCCGTGCCATCACCCCGACCGCTCCCTCGCGAGACGCCGTTCCCGACCGGCCGGCGACGACGGTTTTTTTGCCGCTCAGCAGGAAATTTGACTTCTATGCCGTTCCGGGTATGGTCAGGGGTTACGCCAGCCACGAAAAGGGGAAGCGCACATGTCCGGAAAGTCCACCCAGGGTCGAGCGAGCAAGAAGGCCCCGCAGCTCTCACTCAAGGAGAAGCGGGCCGCCAAGAAGGCCAAGAACGCTCCAGACGAGTTCCTCAAGCCCCGCAAGGGCGCGAAGGGCTGAGGACTCCCCGGACGGCGGCATCGCGGCGGACGCTGCGGATGCGCGTCCGAGAGGTGCGCCGGATACCCGCGCGATGAGGTGCTGTCAACGGCCCTCCCCTCGTGCGGCATCCGGCGCACCCTGGACGTCTCAGCCGACGAGAGGAGCAGGCCATGACGCACGACGAGGGCCACCTGAACGATCCGGAGCGCATGCAGCCGGAGGAGGAGGACAGGGTCGAGTCCGGCGCGGAGCCCACCGACCCCACGTATCCGTCCCCCGATGCCGGGTCCGCCCGACCCGGTGCCGGTCCGATCTCGGAGCACCTCGCCGAGCGGGGCGGGGACGACGCCGACCTCATCGAGAACGTGCCGGCGGGCGGTGCGGGCGCCGACGCCGGCGCCGGGCAGGCCGCCCGCGTGGACCCGTCATCCGACGCCTCGGTACCGGACGAGTCCGAGCACAACGACGAGCCCGGCATCGGCACTCGTCGCGCGGAGGACTGATCACCCCACGGTCACACCGTGGACGGATGCAGCACGACCTTGATGCAGCCGTCCTCCTTCTGCTGGAACGTGCGGTAGAGGTCGGGTGCGTCGTCGAGCGGGGCGTGATGCGTGGTGAGGTCCATCACGCCGAGCGGATCGGCGGCGTCCTCCACGAGCGGCAGCAGGTCGTCGATCCAGTTCTTGACGTTGCACTGCCCCATCCGCAGCGTGACCTGCTTGTCGAACATCGTCTTCATCGGCAGGATGTCGGCGTCACCCGCATAGACGCCGCTCAGCGACACGGTCCCGCCCCGTCGCACCGCGTCGATCGAGGCGTAGACCGCGGCGAGGCGGTCGATCCCCGCCTTGTCGAGCAGCTGTCGCGCGGCGGGATCGGGCAGCAGCCCCACGGCCTTCTGCACGAACTCGATGCCGCTGTTCCCGTGGGCTTCGAGCCCCACCGCGTCGACCACGGAGTCGGCCCCGCGGCCCTCGGTGGTGTCGCGGATCTCGGCGACGACGGTGTCGGTGAGGTCGAGCGTCTCGATGCCGTGCCGTTCGGCCATGGCCCGCCGCTCGGGCACCGGGTCGACGGCGATGACGCGGTGCCCGCGGTGACGGCCCACCCTGGCGACGAACTGCCCGACCGGGCCGAGGCCCATCACGGCGAGGGTGCCGCCCTCCGGCACCTGCGCGTACTCCACGCCCTGCCACGCGGTGGGGAGGATGTCGCTGAGGAACAGGTAGCGCTCGTCGGGAAGGTCGGGCGCGACCTTGATGTGGTTGTAGTCCGCAAGCGGCACCCGCAGGTACTCCGCCTGTCCGCCCGGCACCTGGCCGTAGAGCTTGGTGTACCCAAACAGGGCTGCTCCGCTGCCGTACTCGCGCACCTGCGTGGTCTCGCACTGCGACTGCAGGCCGCGACGGCAGAAGAAGCACTCCCCGCACGCGATGTTGAACGGGATGACGACCCGGTCTCCGGGCTGCAGCGAGGTGACGTTCGCGCCCACCTCGACCACCACACCCATGGGCTCGTGTCCGAGGATGTCGCCGCGATCCAGGAATGGACCGAGCAGCTCGTACAGATGCAGGTCGGAGCCGCAGATCGCCGATGAGGTGACGCGGATGATCGCGTCCTCCGGCTGCTGGATCTGCGGGTCGGGGACCTCCTCGACCGTCACCGTGCGCTTGCCCTGCCAAGTCAGTGCCTTCATGATGTCCTCTGCTCCGGTCGACTGTGGTCGTCCCAGCCTCCGCGTCGCCGGCCGGTGTGAACACCCGGTTGACAGGTGCCGTGGCGCATGCGATCCCGCGCTCAGTGGAAGGGGCAGCCGCGGCCGGAGCCGGCCGCGCGCACCCGTCCGCCGGACGCGGGCTTGGTGGGCAGCCGTCGTCGGTTCACCGCGAGGCCCTCGTCGAGCACGCGCAGCCGCGGGTCGCTGAGCACCGCGATCGCAGCCGTGAGTCCCGCGACCACGAGCTTCTCGCCGGGGCAGCGGTGTCCCGTGGCGACGTCGGCCCCGCCCTGCGGGATGAACGTCTTCACCTCTTCGTGGTCAGTCACGTCGGTGAAGCGCTCCGGGGCGAAGCGGTGCGCGTGCGCCCACGACTGCTCGTCGGTGTCGGTGCCGAGGATGTCGAGCACCACGCGACCGCCCTTCGGCACGCGCACGCCGTCGATCTCGATGTCGGTGAGCGCACGCCCCGGGAGCATCGGCACGAACAGTCCCGTGCGCCGCACCTCCTGCGCGAACCGGGTGGCGAGAGCGCCGCCCACAAGAGCCTGCCGTTCCCCGGTCTCGGCCGCGATGCGGGCGCGCCACTCCGGGTGGTCGTGGAGCTGCTTCGCCGCGAACGCCACGAACCGGGCGGCGGCGATCATCGGCCGGATGCTGTTCTGCAGTTCGATGCCCGCGGTCCTGGCGGGAAGCAGGGTGCCGTCGGCGCTGCGGTGCGCGGCCCACAGCGCGAGCGCGGTGCCCTCGGGAGCCGTGAGCGTTCCGGCGCGGACGGCCTCGATGAGGCGCTGAGCGTGCCGGTCGGACCACATCCGGTTCGCGGTCGCGGCGAGGTAGGCGGGCGAGTACGGCGCGCCGAACCCGTCGACGATCTGGGCCAGCCGAGCGGCCCAGCGCGTCTTCGCGGCGGGCGTCCCCGGAAGGCCCGCCCAGCCCATGATCGCGCGTCCGAACGCCCCGACGGCCGCGTCATAGGCGCTGCGGGTGCCGCCGTCGAGCCAGGCGTCGCGCTCCCGCGCCCACTCCCGCTCGAGCCAGGGCGTGAGCCGCGCGACCTGCTCGTCCTCGTAGGCGACCGCGACGAACGTCGCTTTGCGGTGACGGTGGGCGTCGCCGTCGAGGCTGTGGACGGAGCCGTGCCCGAACAGCGTCTCCTGCACGATCGCGGGCATCGCGCCGTGCCGGGCGATGCGACTCTCGTCGTAGAACAGGTCGATGCCCTCGGCGCCGCGGACGAGGGCGGCCTCGTCGCCGAGCAGGTGCATCGGGGCAGACCGGGCGCCCGGTCGTGCACGCCGCCAGATGCGGGCTCCGAAGTCGTAGCCGCGGGTCAGGAGGAACGGGGAGTCGTCGCGCACGATCGTCTCGACGCCGTGCGAGATCCGGCCGGTGAGTCTGTGGAGCATGACTCGACCCTCGCAGCGCTGGGACCGGTCCTCCAGGGGGGAGCGTTCGGCGATGGACTGTGCTAGCGGTGAGGGGACGACGCTTGTCAAGCGCCTGTGCAGGCGGTGTGCGCACCCGTCACACTGGCGGCGGAACGGAGGAACCATGGCGACGAACACCCGAGACCTGGCGTGCACCACCGAGGACGTGTTCCGTGTGCTGGCGGACGGCTGGCTGTACCCCGCCTGGGTCGTCGGAGCGTCGCGCATGCGCGATGTCGACGCGGCCTGGCCCGCTCCGGGCGCGCAGCTGCACCATTCGGTCGGCGTGTGGCCCGCGCTGCTCGACGATACGACCGAACTGCTGCAGTGGCATCCGCCGCACCGGGCGGTGCTGCGTGCGCGCGGCTGGCCGGTCGGCGAGGCGCAGGTCACCCTGCGGGCGAGGTCGACGGCGACCGGCTGCCAGGTGCGTATCGACGAGGAACCCGTGAAGGGCCCCGCGACCCTGCTCCCCCGCTTCCTGACCGCACCGATCCTGCGGTGGCGCAACGCCGAGACGCTGCATCGGCTGTCCTATCTGGCCGAAGGGCGTGCCGGGTGATCGATAGCGCGGGGATTCATGCCCCGGATCGCATATAGTCTTCGGCGGCCTGGACCTGGGCCGGTGTCGGACGCACACCGGTGTAGAGCACGAACTGCTCGAGCGCCTGGAGGGTCGCGACCTCGGCGCCGGTGATGACCGTGGCGCCCGCCGCACGCCCCGCAGCCACCACGGGGGTCTCCGCCGGCAGCGCGACCACATCGAACACCACCGTCGATGCCGCGATCGCCTGCTCGCTGAACGAGAGCGCGTGCTCCTCGGCCCCGCCCGCCATGCCGATCGGCGTGACGTTGACGAGCACGTCCGCTGTCGCCTCGCCGGGCTCCGGACGCCAGTCGAATCCGTACTGGTCCGCGAGGGCACGCCCGCGGGCTTCGTTGCGGGCGACGATCGTGAGGTCGGTGAAGCCCCCGTCGCGGAAGGCCGCCGCGGTCGCCTTCGCCATGCCGCCCGAACCCCGCAGCAGCACAGACGACCGCGGGTCGATGCCGTTGCGGGCGATCAGGGTCGCGATCGCCGAGTAGTCGGTGTTGTAGGCGGTCAGTACCCCGTCGTCGTTCACGATGGTGTTGACGGAGTCGATCGCGCGCGCGGACGCGTCCATCCGATCGACGAGGGCGATGACATCCTCCTTATAGGGCATGGAGATCGCGCATCCGCGGATGCCGAGTCCGCGGACACCGGCGATCGCCTGAGCCAGATCGGTCGGCGCGAAGGCCTTGTAGATCCAGTTGAGCCCCAGTGCCTCGTAGAGGTGGTTGTGGAAGCGGGTTCCGTTGTTGCTGGGTCGCGCGGACAGCGAGATGCACAGCGTCATGTCCTTGTTCAGCATCGTCACCGCCTCAGGCTACCGGCGGCGAGGATCCGTGGCGGGAACGGTCGTCCTCCCCTATGGTGAAGGTGCATGCACAGGGGATTGATCGTCTCCGTCTCTCCCCAGGAGACGGACGGCCCACCCCAGGGGCACGACGATCCGTGTATGCGATTGGGCCCTCTCGAGTAGTTCAGTCCCCAATGGGCTACTCGAGGGGGCCGCTCTCGTTCATTCTCCCACCAATTTTCGGATTTGTCCCCCAAAAGGGGGACAAGGAGGTCCGAAAGGGGTTAGGCTGTCTCTGACGCACCCTCCGGTCGTCTTCGGCCCTCATCGCTCCCCCCGCGGTGAGGGCCACACCATTTTCCGGGAGCGGATCGAAAGCCCCGCCGCGCTGGTCGCATGACGCTCATGCAACATTTGGATTACCTTCTTGCCTCTCCTATTGCCGCCGGGGTCGCCTCCACTAGCGTTAGCGATGTCGGTGCACCCCTGCGTCGGCTTCTAGATCAGCAGAACAGGCAGTACATGAGCACCCAGGGCACGGTCAAGTGGTTCAACTCGGAGAAGGGCTTCGGCTTCATCTCCCCCGACGACGGAGGCGCTGACGTCTTCGCGCACTACTCCGCCATCCAGTCATCCGGCTACCGGTCTCTCGACGAGAACCAGCGAGTCGAGTTCGATGTGGCGCAGGGTCCGAAGGGCCTGCAGGCAGAGAACATCCGCCCGCTCTGACGCGGACGACACCGGGACTCCCCGTCTGAAGAACGCACTCGAGCGTCCTTTCGACGGGGAGTTCCGTTTTCTGCGTCAGTGGTGACGGGCTCAGCCGAGCAGCAGGGCCCGCAGTTCGTCGACCGAGGCGACGCGGAACGCCGCGTCGTCTCCCTCGTGCGGGTCGCTGAAGCCCCACTCGACGAAGATCACGGGGACGCCGTTGGCCTTGCCGCCCTCGACATCATGATGGCGGTCGCCGACGAGGACGGGGCGTGACGTGTCGACGCCGAGCGCGCCCAGGCGGCGCAGGGCTTCGGCGACGATGTCGGTCTTCGACGCGAGCGTCGCCTCGTCCGGAGTCGCGCCGACGGTCGTGAGGAAGGCGGGCCGGAGACCGAAGTGGTCGACCAGCGCATCGACCTGGTTCTCCGGCTTGGAGCTCGCGGTCGCCTGCGGCACTCCCGCGGCATGCAGGTCGTGGATGAGCTCGGCGACACCGGGATACGTGCGCACGTCCGTGGTGTAACCGTCGGCCTTGCCCAGCGTGCGGTAGAACGCCACGGCCTCGGCGGACTCCGCGGGCGTCATGCCGGCCTGGTCCTGGAACGACTGGAACATGGGCGGCCCGATCCAGTGCACCAGTTCCTCCCGCGTCGGGGCGGGACGACCGAAGTGCGTGAGGGCGACGTGCAGCCGACGGAGGATGCCGACCGAGGCGTCGACGATCGTGCCGTCGACGTCCCAGAGCACGCAGGTGTAAGGGGAGGGGGCCATCTCTCCAGCCTATGGGTCCGCGGACGCCTGCCCGGTCCTGCTGCACGGGTGTGCAGTCTCACGCGTGCTCCCCGGATCGCGTGGCCGCGGCGCGAACGGCGGAATGCTGCACCGTAGGGTCGTGACAGCGGCGGGAACGCGAGTGAGACTGGGGAGATGTTCGTGTCGATGGAAGTGATCACCATCCTGGGGTCGACGGTGACGATCATCGTCGCGATGGCAAGCGGCTTCGGCTGGCTCGTCACGCGGATGGATTCGCGGTTTGCGGCATCGGATGCGCGGATGGCTGAGCGGTTCGCGATGGTCGAGGGGCGATTCTCGGGCATGGAAGAGCGGATGGATGCGC